>CBDUSG010000748.1:0-1966 GCA_965369575.1 uncultured bacterium
GCCTTGGACAACTTGCGGGACTCTGAGACCGACAATATACGGTTGACACGACACTCGGGGCAATATTACTTTCTGGCCCTGTACCTCCATTTCTCTCAGCTCGGGGCCGAGAGCGACGATCCGGTTGAACACTTCCAGTTTTTCCGGATCGTTGAATACGCCGTAGATAGTCGTGCAAACCCAATAGGCGAGCAGAGCGCCGCCGCCGATCAAGGCTATTCCGATGGCGTTCCTCACAACCCGAACATTTTCGTCGGATTCCGGCTCCGGCCTGTATCGTTTATCCGGCGGATATTCGGGCATGGCAGCCTCCCTTTTGGGTTTTTCACGGGCTTCATCCATCCGGCGCGATTGGGCTGTCTGAGCCCGCGGGCGATTGTCCGATGCAGTGGGTGCGTCAATCTTAAGGGAAAATGATCTGCCCTGTCAAACGATTGTGGCCGGGCGACGGGACCTCTTGCCTGCATCCGTGATTTCGATTGCGGGGCTTCCATGAAATATATCCCGTCCGTCGATTTGTTGATTAAAATCCGAAACGTCGCCTCTCCGGATTCTTTCTCGCTTGAAGGCGAGAGGCCCGGAGGCTATAATTATGGTTGCTCTCGGGGGTATTTGGATTCCGGGAGAGCGATTTCAAAAAGACCTATGACGATTCATTGGAGGCGAGGTTCCAGCCCGATTTGCGCGTGAAAAGCGTTTCCCCGCCCCGGCTGGGATAATTCTGGCCCATTGGCTCCCAGCCGAGGATGCGCAGGGCGTAGGAATTCCGGATTCCTTCGTCAATAACCTCTCCAATTTCCCGCATGAGATGCCCAATAAAAAAGCACCCCTCAGACGTCGACAGTTGGCACCGCTCTTGCACATTAACCTATAGAATGATCATGGTCGGCGGCAAGATATCTCTCTTTCTCAAGCGACGGCTCGGATAACGTCAACAGACACCGGCAGCATTCGGGTTCTTTTCGATCGATGCTCAACCAACAAACCAGTTTCTCAGCGACCGGATACGGTAATTGACGACGAAACTTGTCACACGCCCTGGAGAATCGAAGCGGTGAAATTTCGAGCTGAGACACAAAGGAAAAATAGTCCTAAGACTAATTACAATTTTGACCGAATCCGGAGCGATTTTCTTCGGCGAATCGCCATGGATTCCTGGCGCGGCGGCCATGCCGGATTCTCAATGGGCGGCTTGATTAGGTTTTCCCCTCGAAATCGCGGGGCGGGAACAGCACAAAGGATCGGAGGCGGCATGAAAAACGTAAGAATCTTTTCTTCGGTCGTACTGATGGTTGCATTGTGTTTTTCCGCCAGTCCCGCGTGGGCCGGTGGGCCGGCGGGCAAGTCCGATATCAAGCAGGAGATCAAACAGCCGGAATTCAAAAAAGGGGAACTCCTCATCAAGTTTCGCAGAGGCGTGGCGTCAGGCCGCGCGGCTCAGATAAAGGACAGGGCCGGGCTGACGACGCTGAAAAACTTCCCGAGGCTCGGCGTGCACCATGTGAGGATTGCCGCTCCCGATGTCTCGGTCAGAGAGGCCGCGAAGCGGCTTAATGTGATGCCCGAAGTCCTGTATGCCGAGCCGAATTATAAGCTTTTCGCCACCGCCGTGCCCAATGACCCGCAGTTTTCAAACCTATGGGGCATGAACAATATCGGTCAGTCCGGCGGGCTGAGCGACGCCGACATCGACGCGCTCGAAGCCTGGGATATCAGCACCGGCAGCTCCAGCGTAGTCGTCGGCGTGATCGACACGGGCGTCGACTACACACATGAAGACCTCGCCGCCAACATGTGGACGAACCCGGGGGAAACACCCGAAAACGGGATAGACGACGACGGCAACGGATACATCGACGACATCTATGGCATCGACGCCGCCAACGGCGACAGCGACCCCTTCGACGATAACGGCCACGGCTCGCATTGCTCGGGCACGATCGGCGGCGTGGGAAACAACGGAATC
>CBDUSG010000749.1:0-1964 GCA_965369575.1 uncultured bacterium
CGAGCGCCTCGAGGTTGGAGTGGATATCACCAAGAATTGCATACCGCATTATTGCTACCCTCGCCCTCCTCTCTTTTGTGAACGACAATCTTGAATAAATTCCGCACCGCGAGCAGGCGGAATCCGCAGGCGCGGCCTATGAATCCAAATGGAATGACGAAATTTCCGAGGCTTCATGCCAGATCCTGCAATGTGATCAGGGACTCGACGCCCAGGCCCGCACGAGTGCAGGCATTGTCTCCTCCGCTCAGGTCGGCTACGACGATCATGCCGACGACCTCGCATCCGCGCGCCCGAAGTATTTCATGCGCCTTCAGGCTCGAGACGCCGGTCTTTATGAGCGTGTCGACGATGAGCACGCGCCATCCCTTTTCCAGATGACCCTCGACCGAACCGCGCCGGCCTTCGTCGTCGGCATCGAGACGCACAAAGAATCCGTTAACGTTGAACCAGTGGTTGTAGACGTAAAGCATGATGGGACTGATGAGAAAGCTGCCGCCCACACCGTGCGACCCGATCGCCTTTACGTCGTGATGCTTCTTCAGAATGAGATCGCCGATCTCCGTGACCATCTCGTAAAGCAGCTCCGGCCGGGCGATCATTCCTTTGACGTCGGCATAAAGCCGAGGCTCACCCTCTGCGGCTTCACCGGTTCTTCTTATTATAAACTTCTCGATCTCGTTGCGCCAACTCATGCGCCCGCTTCCTCAGGCGGAATCTTCCACAGGATTCCGGTTGGGTCTGTAAGGGACAGAGCGCGCACGGAACGATTGAGACCGTGCCTCCCCCCGGGCAGGTGCGATCTCCACAGCGAAATATTCCCCCTATAGATTATAGTCGCCTCACACCGCGATTTCAAGAAAATCCTGACTCCGGGCGTCAACCCGGCGGTACCTGCGACGATATCCCGCCGCCCGCTGGCCGATCGAGCGCCAAAACGGCGTAACTCCGGAACGGCCTTTCCTTGCCCGAAATGCGCCGGCCGCGGCAATTGACATTGCTGCGCCGCTTGGTATAACTTTATCTGGCTCCGCATCCGGCTCCGAAAGTTTCGAGACAGGACCGGCAAGCCGGCGATGCCGAGCGCGCCGACCGTGAGAGTTCAGCGAAAAAGCCCGTAACAAGCGGATACATATAATGGATAAGATGAAAGGTGCGCTCGACTCACTTCGCGAGCGCAGGAAACAGGCCCATCAGATGGGCGCTCCCGAGAAGGTCGAGCGCCAGGAGCCGGGCCGGAAATAGCAGCCGGCGCCCGGCGCGCCTGGTCGGAGGGTGACCGATGAGAAAAGCGATCTATTACGGCGTACGGGACGTCCGCGTGGAAGAGGTCGAGGAGCCGAAAGCGGGACACGGAGAGGCCAAGATCAAGATCAAATATTGCGGCATCTGCGGATCGGACCTGCACGAGTACATGCATGGCCCCTTCCCCGCCAGCCCGTTCGGACACGAGGTCTGCGGCGAGATCGTCGAAGTCGGCCCCGGCATCGAGGGATTCGACGTCGGCGACCGCGTGATGTCCATCAATCGCGACGGATACGCCGAATACCAGGTAACTCCTCAGGAAAGGCTGCTGAAACTTCCGGCGGATATGGGATGGGAGCGGGCGGTCATGCTCGAGCCGCTGGCGGGCTCGGCGCGGGCGCTGGAACGCGGCGGCGTGGGAAAAGGGAATACCGTTTTTATAGCGGGCGCCGGACCGGTGGGGCTGACCCTGCTCATGGGCGCCAGGGCCCTCGGCGCAGAGGCCGTCTACATATCCGATATCTCGAACACACGCCGAGCCAAAGCCATGGAACTGGGCGCCACCGAAGCCCTGAATCCGCTGGAAGTCGCCGTGCCAAAGAAAATCAGGGAATTGACCGGCGGCGGCGCCGACGTGACAATCGAAGCGGTCGGCATCGACGCGGCGCTCAAAGACTGCCTCGCCTCGACACGCTATCGCGGAACGGTCGTCGTGCAGG
>CBDUSG010000750.1:0-1960 GCA_965369575.1 uncultured bacterium
CCAGTTCGGAATCTTCCACGTCGCTGTCGCGATGTCGATTGCAATGTCGCTCATCATTCCCTATTTTCCGCAACTTCTCGCGGGCAAATGGGTCATACTGGGACTCCAGATATTGTTCGGCCTCGGATTCCTGGTTGGCCTGGGCCGCTTCATTCGAAGATTGGTCTCGCCATACATCAGGGCCATCAGCACTCCGGACGACATATTCTCAATCGCGCTGCTGGCGGTATGGCTCGGTTTTGCCTTTATGGCCGCCCCCAACAAACGGAGCGAGACAGAGTTTTGGCTGCTCGGCTATTTCGTCCTTACGGCTGTTTTCCTGTTCTACGTGCCGTTCAGCAAGATTTCACATTACATCTTCTATCCGTTTACGAGATGGTACCTCGGAAAAACACTCGGCCACAGAGGGGTTTACCCGCTCCCAGTCAATCCCGGAAATGGACCCATATCCAGGCTTCTCACTCCGGAAAAATCCGTCGAAGGCAAATAAGGAGCAATAGGATGGCCACACAGAGATCGTATAAGTGCGAAAAGGTTATCGAGCGGATGCACAAGAAAGTCAACCGCCAGATGCTGGCATCGCTCGAGGCGTGTGTCCACTGTGGGATGTGCACGGATCAGTGCCATTATGTGTTGGCAAATCCCGGCGACGTAACGTATATGCCGTCGTACAAGGCGGACAAGCTCCGAAAGTTTTTCAAGGCCCACATCGACTGGACCGGCAGGGTTTTCCCGTGGTGGGTTGGCGCAAAGAGCTTGTACACGGACGAAGAACTCGAACAGTTCAAGGACATAGTATTCGGCAAATGCACAAACTGCCGCAGATGTTCCATCAACTGCCCCATGGGGGTGGACATGGCTACTTTCAACCGCATGGCGCGCGGCCTCCTGGTGTCGGTCGGCGTCATGCCGGAGGGAGTAGCCGTGGTAGCCAAGGACCAGTGGGAGATCGGCAACCAGATGGGTGTCCTGAAAGAAGATTACCTCGATACGCTCGAATGGATGGAAGAGGAGCTTCAAAATGAATATGACGATCCTGACATCAAAATTCCTATTGACAAAATGAATGCCGACGTCGTGTATTCGATAAACCCTCGAGAGGCGAAATATGACCCGCGAACCATCGCGGACGCCGCCAGGATTTTCCATTTCGCCGGCGAAAACTGGACCATGGCCAGCGAGGGATGGGACATGACCAACTTCGGGCTGTTCAATGGAGACGACGAGCTCGGCGGCGCAGTGGCGAGACGATGCTATGAGGCCACGGAGAGCCTCGGCGGAAAAAAGTTGGTAATCTCCGAGTGCGGCCACGGTTACAGGTCCACCCGGTGTGAAGGGCAAAATTGGGGCCAAAAGGACGTCTCGTTCGAGATGGAAAGCTCCGTCATCACGATGATCCGCTACATAAAAGAAGGGAAAATCAAGGTCGACAAAACCCGAAATACCGATCCCGTGACTTTCCATGATTCGTGCAACAACGCCCGAAGCTGCGGGCTGACCGAGGAGCCCCGGGAACTGCTCAATCTGGTCTGCACCGACTTTCGGGAGATGTATCCGAACCGCGCCGAAAACTTTTGCTGCACCGGCGGCGGCGGCGCAATGTCCATGTCGGAATATACGCCGCTGAGACTCAAGTCCGCCGTCATCAAGGCGAATCAAATGAAGGAGACCGAAGCAAAAGTGGTTGTCACATCTTGCCACAACTGTGTCGACGGGCTGACCGACCTGATAAGACATTATCAACTCGATATGGTAGTTACCCAGCTTGTCAATCTCGTGGCTAATGCTCTCGTAGTTCCCACAAGAAAAGCAGTGCCGTAAGTGATCTGATTTCAATACTTGCACGGTTTGTCGTTATATATAAGTCACGCTCCAACCTGCCCCGGGAGCGACGCTGTCTCCAGACGGGAGAAGGATTATGGTGGCGAGCATATCAATTCATCTTCTTGCCTATGCTTCA
>CBDUSG010000751.1:0-1959 GCA_965369575.1 uncultured bacterium
CGCACTCGATAGTCGAGCTGCTACAGTACATGGACGCGAACGAGCATGCAGAGGTTTTCGGAGACTCGCTCGCGGTCGCGGGCGTCGACAGGTCGCTAAGGGGAATGACCTGGATCGCGCCCGCCGGCAAGATCAGGGCGAAAACCGGGTGGCTGAAGGGCACCCTTGCGCTTTCGGGCTATGTCGAGGGCAAAACGCAACGGCTGGCTTTTTCGATCATCGTGAACGATTACAAGGCGGATAGCATGAGGGTCAGGCGAGCCAGAGACAGGATCTGCGCCGAGCTGGCTCGTTACTGAGCAATGAATCGATGGCTGCTTCCCGGGGCATTATGCGCGCATTGGGCGGTACGTGTGTAGCGCCTTGAGAGAAGCCTTCTTGCATTCGGGGCAATAGGTGTGCGAGGCATGCTGCATAACCGCATAGGGCTCCTCGACAATCACCCACCTGCCCTCGTCGCGCACCCTAAGGCAAACGCAGCATTGAACAATCATCGTACATCATCCCTCCGCCTGTGTCTCTGTTCGTGTTCGGGGCCGTTGACCGTCTTTATAGTCAATTTTGGTGCCAGCGCCCGCAGGCCGCGTGACTATTACATAATATGCTGACACCACTTGTGTTAGAGCGCATGAAACGGGCTCGCAATGCGGGCGGATTTCCGGCCGCGGGCAATTTCTGCCGGAAAACGATTCCCGGTGGGTAGAAAGTTCCGGTGGCTCGGCTCCAAAAGCCCGATCAGGTGATATAATGCGATTTCCGGTAAACGGCACGGAGACGTCCCGCGCACGCCGCCGACATCGGGAGACATCGGGAGATTTTGGGAATATCTCGATCGGAGGATTTCGGATGATGCTCAAGAAAGGACAGCTGCCGGTGCTGGTTGTAAACGGATGCGCGCTCGCTGCGTTCGCCGTCCTTTTCGCCGCAAGGAAGAACTACGAGTTCCTGCTTTACATCGGCGTCATCATATTCTTTCTCGGGCTGATCCTCGCCACAAACAAGAGGGTCGACTACCCAAACGGCGTGCTTTGGGGGTTGACGGCGTGGGCGCTGCTGCATATGTCCGGCGGCGGACTGTACATCGGCGATATCAAGCTTTACGAGATCATCCTCATCCCAGTCTCCGAAAAATACCACATATTTCGCTACGACCAGTTCGTTCATATCATCGGGTTCGGCGTGGCGACGCTCGTCATGTACTACCTCATCAGGCCGCTGCTCAGGCCCGACCTCGACCGCCGGGTCGCGCTCTCGATAGTCGTCGTTATGGCCGGCCTCGGCGTCGGCGCGCTAAACGAGATCGTCGAGTTCACCGCGACCGTCCTCGTGCCCGAGACCGGCGTCGGCGGCTACATCAACACCTCGCTCGACCTTGTCTCAGACCTCGTCGGCGCGGTCTTGGCAATGGTGATCATAAAAATGAAGCGGCTGTGAGACCTGCAAAGGCTCAGCGACTTTCAGGATGTCGGAGTGACGCGGATCGCTGCGAATGAATAGTAATTACCCTGGTGTCGTGCCAAGCGAGAAACCGGCTTCATGAAAATCTTCAGGAATTCGATCGTCGCGCTGGGGATATTGATGTCGGTGGCCGCGGCCAGTGGCCGCTGACAGCGGATACTCCGTATCCTTGCGTCGCCTATGTGGCAGCAGCATGGGACAGGTTCTCGCTGGAAATGAATCAGTAAGGCCGCTTGTGAAACAACGTGTAAAAGAAGAGATGCGTAGCATCTCATGTCGGCGGCGACTCGCCGCCTCACATAAACGGATTCAGCCGTCAATACTCGTCAGGGAAGAGATGCGTAGCATCTCACGTCAGCGGCGACTCGCCGCTGTCCGGGGCTCTCATATTGGGGGCAGACATCTTCGGCCATATGGAAGCCCTCGTATTCCCAGGCTCTTCCACATCGGCGTTATTGCTGCTTTTCAGTCCGGCATGGTTGAGCGTCGTTGTTCTGCCGA
>CBDUSG010000752.1:0-1953 GCA_965369575.1 uncultured bacterium
CCAGCAAGGCCTGGTTGTGCTCATCCATCGGCTCGATGGTGACGGGTGCAGCATTGGGCATCGAATTCTCCCCTTTTTAGACCACGGTGCGGGCCGCGGTCGGCGGATGCATCAATCGACGCCTTCGCCATCATCGGGCGCCACAGCCTCCGATAAGGCCTTGCTCGCGAGGCGGGTTACGAACAGCGTCACGATTATCGTTACCACGAGTCCGACAGCGAAGAGGGCCCATTCACCGGTGGTGCGTTCGCGTCCTTCTGCGCCGAGCGTGACGAGGCTTTCTCCGGCGGTGCCGAGATATACGTACATGACCGTGCCCGGCAGCATACCGATCCATGAGGCGAAGAAATAATGGCGGAACGACACCGGCGTGAGACCGTACATATAATTCAGCAGACTGAACGGAAAGATGGGCGACAAGCGCGTTAAGCCGACAATCTTCCAGCCCTGTTTTCGGACAGCGTCATCGATTGCCTTAAACTTCACATTGCCCTCGACCTTACCTGCGATGGCTTCTCGCGCGAGGTACCGGCCTAGCAAAAAGGCCGTGCAGGCGCCAAGCATGGACGACACCGAAACGAGAACAGTCCCCGCGACCACGCCGTAGACGGCGCCTGCCCCGAGCGTCAAGATGGTAGGCGCGAGGAAGAGGACAGTCGCCGCGACATAAAGGACGGCGAAGACCAGATAGCCAAGCCAGCCGAGGTCTTTGACCGTCTCCATCGCGTTGCCGAGCATATCCTGGACGTTCACGACCTGTGAAACCACGACGAGTGCAACGATAGCCAGCGCAAGGAGGAGCAGTTTGCGGCGGCCTGATGAAGCACGCGATCTCGGCTGCGTATCGTTCTCCGAAACAGGCTCACTGTTCATCGCGTTCTCCAATGAATCGTTTCTCCCAAAGAGAATGGCGGGGCGCCATCCGGCGAACCGTACTCCGCGTCCCCCGTCGAGCTACTCGCTGAACAAAGCATAATGCTTCGAACTTAGACAACACACGTATATTCTCAGTAGGAGCGCTTTTATGTCGGCGGACTTCAAGCGAACGATTCGATAGACACGATTCCCCACCGGGAAGGGACAGCGGAGTCTCTTAAAACGTCGCCTCACGGCGGCCCGTTTCTTGAGGCGCCGCACGAGGGCCCAATGGTGAGAGGTTCTCGCTGTTGAGGGCTTCATATTGACTCTTTGCAGATTTTTCCGTAAAATATACTAAACAGGATTTCACGTAATACAGTAACACCTGCGATTTCCCCTGCGCTCGGGTCGCTGGGGCGCGGGAGGCTGCTATGACTAACTCCGATTCCGGCGCAATGAGAGTCATCGATGCGCCGCTGCAGTGCGAGCCCGAGCCGCTCTGGTTCGAGGCGCCACGCCTGTGTGAAGATCGAGAGTTTCCTGCCTATCGCTACGTTCGTGGCCTGAACCCTCATCCGCGCCGTGACAAGCAAGGCCACTCCTATGAAGCTTCGCAAAGAGTGGTCGAAATAGATCCGGCGCATTGGTGCGATAGCGAAGACTATCTCGTCGGAATAGATCTTTATCACCAGGGATACCTCTGGGAATCCTGCGAGCTGTGGGAGGCGTTGCTCGGTACTGTGGAGAGCGACAGCCCGGCCTCGAATTTGCTTCACGCACTCTTTCTGAATAGTGGAGCCCAGATCCGGGCGCACCGGAGGAACGCGCGAGGGACGCGAACGCGCAGCCAGGCCGCCCGCTGGCGTCTCGCGCGCATCCGCGCGAAAGGTTTCGACGGTCCCGAAAAACGGTTCATGGGTTTCGACATAGGGGATTTGATTGACCAGATTTGCCGCCATTACTCGCCGGTGTGGGAATCGAGCGCGGATCAGCACATTCATCTTATGGGGCCGGCCCCGCGGCTATTGCCGAAGGTCTGAGCGAAGTTACTTTCCGGTGTGACCGAAGCCGCCGGAGCCGCGAGAGGTCTCATCG
>CBDUSG010000753.1:0-1949 GCA_965369575.1 uncultured bacterium
GCGCCTGACGCCCAACGTCACGCTCACATACTCCACGGTCGAGGGCGACGTGGAAAGCTCGAAGGTTCCGACCAACATGCTCGTTGTCGACACCGAGGGCACTTCCGTTCTCACCGCGTGGGCCGCCGAGAAGTTCACGACCGAGCAGATTGTAGCCGCCATGCAAAAGAACGAAGTCGAGGCGGTGTCCCCTCACAAGAAAATCATTATCCCCGGCCTGATCGCCGTCGAGAGCGGCAAGCTGCAGGATGAGACGGGCTGGGAAGTGATAGTCGGTCCGAAGGAGTCATCCGGGCTCCCGTCGTATCTCAAGGCAAACTGGGGCGGCTGAGGCTTTGGATCAATACAAGATCAAATTCCTGACCGAGGGCGTCGTCGCGACCGCGTCTTCCGAGGATACTCTTCTCGAGGCCGCACAGCGCATAGGCGTCTACCTTTCCTCACTGTGCGGCGGCGACATGATTTGCGGCAAATGCCGCCTCGTCGTCAAGGAAGGGCAGGTTTTCGAGGAGCAGCACATGCTGCTCTCGCGCGAAGAGGTGCGCCGCGGCTATGTGCTCGCGTGCGCAAGCCGTCCGCGCAGCGACCTCGTCGTCGAGATCCCGATCGAGTCGCGGATGGAAGGCGAGCAGATCGTCATCGACGAGGACGCCCAGAGGTTCAGCAGCCTGGCGCGTGTCGACCTTGCGAAATACGAGTTCGAGCATTCCGCGCTCACCGAAAAGTTTTACCTCGAGCTGTCTCCCCCGTCGCTCGAGGACAATCTCTCGGACCTCAGCAGGCTTTTCCGCGCGCTGCGCCAACGCGTCGACGCGCCGATAATGCAGACGGGCCTGAAAAACATTCGGCGGCTGCCGCAGATACTCCGGCGCGGCGACTGGAAGATCACCTGCACGCTCGGCGAGCGCGGCGGCACCGTCGAGGTGATCGAGTTGGAGGAAGGCGACACGTCGGAAAGAAACTACGGCGTCGCCGTCGACGTCGGCACGACGACCGTCGTCGCTCTCCTCATCGACTTGAGCGATTCGAAAATCCTTGCGACCGACGCCACGTACAACTCTCAGATAACCTTCGGCGAGGACGTCATCACGCGGCTGATCTACGCGAAAAACGAGGTCGGCGGCCGCGAGCGGCTGCACGAGTCGATCATCGGCAACATCAACATGCTGATCGGCAATACCGTGACGGCCGCAAACGTCAACCTGCAGGACGTCACTTGCGTGCTTTGCGCCGGCAACACGACCATGATGCACTTTTTGCACGATCTCGATTCCTCGAACATCCGGCGCGAGCCCTACATACCGGCGGCAACGCATCTCCCGCCCGGCCGAGCCGTCGAGGTCGGAATAAAGATTAATCCGCGCGGGCTGCTCTATTCCGTGCCGAGCGTGAGCAGCTACGTCGGCGGCGACATAGTCTCGGGCGTGCTCGCCTCGGGCATCTACCGCACGCAGCAGCTCTCGATGCTTATCGACATGGGCACCAACGGCGAGATCGTCATCGGCAACGGCGACTGGCTCATGTGCTGCTCGGCCTCGGCCGGTCCGGCGTTCGAGGGCGGCGAGGTCAAGTTCGGCATGCGCGCGACGCACGGGGCGATCGAGAAGGTTAAGGTGCTCGACGGCGGCGAAAATGTGGAATTGGTCGTCATCGCCGACGAGGAGCCCCGCGGCATCTGCGGTTCGGGCCTCATTGACGTCATATCGGAGCTGCGGCGGGAGGGCGTGATCGACAGGAGGGCCAATTTCTCCGAACCCGACTACTGCAGCCGCCTGAGAGAAAACAGCGAGGGCATCGAGTTCGTCCTCGCCTATGCGGCTGACGCCGCGATAGATCGCGATATCGTTATCACGCAGGCCGACATCAACAATCTCGTGCGCTCGAAGGCGGCCGTGTACGCCGGGGCGTCGGTGCTCATCAAGAGCATGGACTTCGAGTTCAGCGATCTG
>CBDUSG010000754.1:0-1944 GCA_965369575.1 uncultured bacterium
GAGATCAACATTAACGAGCTGATCGAAGAGATGCTGATGTTGAGGGAGCACAACTTGAACGTCAACAACGTTAAGATAGTCCGCGGCTACGACGAAAGTATCCCGAATACCTACGGCGACGGGCACCAGCTTCAGCAGGTGTTCCTGAATCTGATAAACAACGCCTTCGACGCCATGAACGCGGCCGGCCGCGGCGGAACACTACAGGTGAAAACCTATCGGAGCGACGGCTCGGTGGTACTGGAATTCATCGACGACGGGCCCGGCGTGCCGGAATCGCTGCAGGAGAAGATATTCGATCCCTTCTTTACAACCAAGGAAGTCGGCAGGGGAACGGGCCTGGGCATGAGCCTCAGCTACGGGATACTGAGTGAGCATGGCGGCAGGATATATCTCGATAAGACCCATCGCGGAGGCGCCAAGTTCGTCGTCGAGCTCCCCCTGACCAAGCCCCCAACATTCTCAGCCCCCAACTGAACCGTCTAAATGTGCAGCTCGACGATGTCGCCGTCGGCCAGCACGTGGTCTGCAGAAACGCTCTGCCCGTCGAAAGCGCTGCTCCCCCACACACGCGCGTGCTTTAGCTTTTGTGAAAAATCCTTGTGGACGACGGCCGCAAAATCCAACAGCGTGCCGCCCGCCTTCACCGTGTACGGCGCGCCCTCGCTCGTCCGCTTGCCGGGCGCCTTCGAATATACGCGGATGATTTCAAGCGCGCGGAAGACGTCCTCGCGCAGCCGCTCGAGGTTCGTCCCGCTTTCCGCCGAGACCGGGAGGATCGGCATATCGCCCTCCCACAATTCTTCCATCAGCGAGAGCATGACGTCTTCCTCGTCGCAGTCGCTCTTGTTCGCCAGGATCGCCGCCTTTTTCGACGTCCAGCCCAAGTCGGCGCCCTCGGACGAGCCGTCGCGCGACAGCCTTATCTTCACCCTTTCAAGCAGCTCGAGCGTCGTCGTGACCTGCTCGAGAGGGTCTCTCGACGACAGGTCCACAACGATCAGCGTAAAGTCGGCGTTGCGAATGTTGTCCAGCGCAAGCGGCTCGAAATGCTCGGGCGCGATCGCCGGCAGCTCGACCAGTTGTATCAGGATGTCCTTGTAGGGCATCATCGCCGGAGTCGGCAGGCGTGTCGTGAACGGGTAGGGGGCGACCTCGGGCTTTGCGTTTGTGAGCGAGCGGATGAGCTGCGACTTGCCGACGTTCGGCGGGCCGACGAGCACGACCTTGCCGGCGCCCTCGCGCCTCACGACGAGCGAGACCCCGCCGCGCCTGCGCCCGCCCTCGCGCTCCATGCGATCCTTAAGCTGGGCGATGCGGCGCTTGATGTCGCCCTGCATCTTGTCGGTGCCCTTGTGCTTGGGGATCGTTCTCAGCATCCGCTCGAGGCACTCGAGCCTCTCAGGTGGCGTCCCGGCCCGCTTGTAGGCCTTTTCCGCATCCATATATTCCGGTGTCAGATTCGCCGGCATCTTCGTTCCGCCCCCTGCCTTTGTCCAACTCGATTCTAGCATATTCCGGCCCTCAATTTCACCGGTCAGCTTTGGTGAGCCTGAGCTTTATGTCATTCCCGCGAAAGCGGGAATCCATACATGTAGTTCATTCCGAGATAGAGCATGGATTCCCCGGTCAAGCCGGGAAATGACATTGTATGATAGCTTTCGTATTTCCCTTTGCAAGAAAGCGATTAAAAAAACTTGGGCGATCATCGTAATGCAGGCTAATCCGCACAGTGAGAAAATGGGGAAACTCCAACCCATTCTTGACGGGATTGATTGAAAGATGATATTTTGTAATCGTTAGCCGGAAGTCAATGAACCGGCTTGTCGTTACACCCGATAGCCTTGCCCTGACGCTCTGGAGGCAGAATTGTCATGAAGATAATTTCAGTCTCACACCGTTATTCGAAAGATCAACCAGAGGAAAAGCTGATCACAATCTCAA
>CBDUSG010000755.1:0-1944 GCA_965369575.1 uncultured bacterium
CACTATTCAGCTATTTTTTTGAACGACGTCTTCTCCTGACTAACGAAATCAATCCGATCTCGGCAAGAAACACGCCAAGAAAAGAGATAGCGACCTGAACGCCCCAGGACGCCGCTTTGGCGGGCTGCATATAGAGAGGATACCATGAAGTTATACCTCGCTTGTTTCCTCGGTCATTACTGAATCCGTTCCACAGGGATATTGCAACGGGGACGAATTCTCCCTCTCGGAACGAAAGGCCGTCTTCGGAGAATCGTTTTCTCTTGAAGATCACTCTCCATTCACCGCTCTCGTAACTTGAAACTGCACTTGTATTCTTTCCCCGTGAGACGATGTTTCGGCTCCCTTTGCCCACGAAAAGCTCTGCCGAGTCCTTCGCTAAATCGGCGAACCAAATATCGACTTCGTTTCTGCTGTCGCCGAACAAGAAATAGGGTTTGACAACTCCCTGAATGTCATGGGACGGTGTCTGGACTGCCACTGCATCCGAGTATTTCCCTGAATACTCCTCCACTGACCCAGTTTCGAATATGGGGGCCTCTGCCGACGGGCTGGCGCTCCCTAATGTGTCAGCCGACATGTCGTGCCAGGAGAGCATAATGGCGATCTCTTCATCGCTGTAGACCGCCCTGACTTCGATTGAGTTCGCGTCCGGGTAGAAGCTCCGGCCAGGTTCTATTACCTGCCCGAGAATCGGAAAAACCGCTGCGGGAACGTTTTCAAAAAGCAATTCTCCGTGGGTGATGTCCAATTCATTTTCAACGGCGATCGCTGTCACGATTGTCGCATAGTCCGGTACTTCCTCGGATAGCGAGAAGACATAATCAACCAGTCTCCACCTGTCTTCCACCTCGATCAATTCCAGATAAGATGGCATTGGCGTGCCATTCAAGCCGGTCGTGAAAGTGCGATAAATGTCCTCCCGTGACGAGCCTCCCCGGAAGGTCCACCGCGCCGTTAGATCCGCCGCGTTGATACGCCGGTCCGAATCATCCTTAAGCGTCGGCGCGGACTTGCCACCGCCGCGCCCGAGAATCCCGTGGCATTCGGCGCACTTGTTCTCCTCGTAGACCGTCTTACCCCTCTGGACAGACTCTTCGGTAAGCGCCGGAGCGCCTGGTATCTCCAGCGGCGGAGAAATCCAGTCTGGATCGGCAAAGTCTTCGACAAATGTCTTCATATAGTAAACGATATTCGCAAGCTCCTTATCGCTCAGATCTGGCCAGGGAGGCATACCCGTGTAGGGCATCCCTTTTCGGATAATCTTCTTGAGATCGTCGTCTGTCGGCAGTTCGCCACTTTCTGTAGTCCGGATCTTGAACGCAGCCGTCGTAAAGTCACGCGGAGCGGGTTTGAAGAAGGGAGCCGCAATTCCGGCTCCATCTCCATCTTCCCCGTGACATTGGGAGCACTTCTTCTCATATATTTCCCGTCCCGCCTCCCGCTGGGCTTCGGTACCGAGGTCCAACTCCTGCGCCGCCAAAAAATCGGCCGACAAAATCAGGACACCCAAAATTGTTAAGAGCTCCAACGCTTTCATTCAATACTCTCACGCGCTCTCGGCCTCTGGCCGGTGTAGTCGTACAGAAACAGAATCACGTCCCAGATTTCTTCCTCGGTCAAGAACTTTTCCCACACTGGCATGGCCGAAGCCCACGGGGCCGACTCCATCGGCAGTCCCGGGCCACCCTTTGCGATTCTCCAGAAAAGATATGTCTCCTGCAGCATTGCGATAGTCGTCGGATCGGCGAAGCTGGCGGGGATAGGATCAAGACCATTAGAAAAGATGCCATCTCCGTCCATGTTGTCCCCGTGACAGAAGACGCACTGCTGGAAGTAAACGCTGCGGCCGTTAGCCAGGTGTTCTTGGAAGCCAGCCAGATCGTTTTCTTCGAGTTCACGATACGGGTTGACTCCGCCGATAAGATCGATCTGCTTCCCATT
>CBDUSG010000756.1:0-1938 GCA_965369575.1 uncultured bacterium
CGCTGCTGGGGTGTTGAGCTCTGTACTAGCATTCGTTTTGTCTTGCATTTCCAACCCTGCTGCTGACGGTTTCTCGACCGGCCGCGGCGCGGCGCCGCCGACATGAGATGCTCCGCATCTCTTTCCTGACGTAAGGCGACAACCTATTGCTCCGGTGCGACATATGGGGCGAGTCGCCCTGGACAACTTGCGGGACTCTGAGACCGGACAATATACGGTTGACACGACACTAGTGCGCCGGGGGATAAATATGGCCTGCGACTGGCCAGAACCTGCTTATATGTTCTGAATTATAACACTTGCTTTACTCCAAGCCGCGCTCGCTTGCGATTCTCTGGAACACCTCTTCGAAATGAACCGGCGGAGCTTCGGCGCCGGGTTTCGCCTCGAGCTTGATGGCTTCCGCCGGGCAGGTGGACACGCACAGGCCGCACCCGATGCATCGGGCCGGGTTCACCTCCATGACGTCGTCCTTTTCCTCTATCGCAATGATCTGGCAGCGCTCCAGGCAGACACCGCACGCCGTGCACGCCTCGGGGTCGATGACGGCGGTGTAATACGACGCCACGTAATCGGCCGGGTTCGGCAGCATTTTCAGGCCCGAGAGCTGTCCGCAGCAACAGCCGCAGCAGCAACAGATCGCCTCGATGTTCTGGCTGTTGGTGGGCGAAAGCACGAGGCCGGATTCCTCGGCCAGCTTGAACAGTTTGAGCGCTTCGTCGGCCGTGATCTCCCTTGCCATTCTGTTATCGAGGTAGTATCGGCCGAAATCGCCGAACAGGAAGCACAGGTCTCGCGGTCGGTCGCATTTCTGGTCCAGCAGCTCGCGCTCTTTCCTGCAGATGCAGGATGCGACCGCGATGAAATCCTGGCTTTTCACAAGCTCGGGGATGTGGTTGTACGAGGCGACCGCCGGCGTCGCATCGACGGCGGAGTGCACCGGAGCGATTCGCATCTGCTTGGTCTCGATCGGCAACAGAGACATCCCAAGGTATGGGAAATACTCTTCCATAAGCTCTGCGAATTCGCGATCCATATGCTTCAGTTGAAACTCGTATATGCCGACAATGAACTGGAACGCCATGTAAAGCGTCTTCTCTCCTCTTCGCACGCGAAATATCAGGCCGCGCATGGCCATGTCTTCGAGCTTCTCGGCCGCCTCAGCCTCGCTTAGTCCCAGGTGCCGGGCGAGATCGGGCACTTCCTCCAGCTCGAACTTCAGCTTCATCGCGATCTCCGCGTCCTCCGGCGTGAAGAGTTTCTTCAGAATCCTGATCTCTACGCCGGTATCGGTGGCGGGATAGCCTGCCGGCAGCTTATCGAGAAACTCGCGGAGTCTCGTGTACACGTCTTCGCCCATGATGAGCCTCCTTTTCTTGTGATGCCATCCACGTCGGGAATCGGGAGATTGATTCTCCGATACTATGCATCATTCAGCACAAAGATTCTATATGAACCGCATGGAAATGTTCAAGGCAAAAAGAATCCGCCTCCATATCCCCGCAGCCGCCTAGCGGACGCGTGCGCTTGCCATTTCGGGCAGCCGGCATACATAATATGCATTATCGGCCCATCACGTGACTCCGGCGCGCGCGCAACCTACAGACTCTACCAGGCGCCCTTCGGATACGGCGCGGCGACGGGATTCCGCTGCGTCCTGGATATTGCCTCATGAGCCCCTATGGATCAGCCTTGGGCTGCAGGGAGTGATCGATATGCTGCGCGCACGGATGTATCTCCTGATAACATTCTGCATTCTGCCAAGCGTGGGGTGCGCCACACTTCCCTTGGCGGAAAAGCCGGAGGTCAAGGCGATAAATCCGCGGATCACCGGTATCGATTTCAGCGGACTGGACATGGCCTTCGATGTCAGCGTCAACAATCCCTATGGATCAGCCTTGGGCTGCAGGGAGTGATCGATATGCTGCGCGCACGGAT
>CBDUSG010000757.1:0-1934 GCA_965369575.1 uncultured bacterium
CAACCATGTATTGTCGGCCTCAGCGGCCGGTGGCCGCTGACAGCGGATACTTCGTATCCTTGCATCACCTATGTGGCACGCGCCCGGGGCAGGTTGTTGCTGAAACTGAATCGGTAAGGCCGGTTATGAAACAAGGTCTTTTGACACAGAGCGATGCCAGCCGCGTTTAATGGTACAGATACGGATTAAGCCGTCGATACCCGTCAGGAATAGAGATACGAAGTATCTCATGTCAGCGGCGACTCGCCGCCGCGAGTCGGATTTCGGCCCGCTGACGATGGCGGAGATGCTCGAGGCCACCCGCAGGATCACCTCCGCTGTAGATATTCCGATAGTCGTCGACGCAGATACGGGCTACGGCAACGCCATCAACGTCATCCGAACCGTCAAAGAGTTCGAGCGAGCCGGAGCGGCCGGACTCGCATAGAGTTCCCGATTTTGTTATAGTGTCGTGTCAATCGTATATTATTGTTTTCAGCGAGTCGATAAGCATTCATCTGCTGTCTTGCATTTGCTAGAAATAGCTATGGCTAGTCCTGGGCTAGGTCTGCGCTCATGCGCCTTGCCTCGGATAACTTGCAGGACTCTGAGACCGACAACATAAGGTTGACACGACACTCGGAGCGAATGATCTGGTTCGGCGATTTCCAGTCGGTCATCGGGCTGCCGGAGAAAATGGACCTCGAGGAAAAATACGGCGTAGCCTAGCGGTTCGGTTTTTAAGGGGGGAGGGATCGACATGGTAGAAGATTCGAAAAAGACGACGACCTTCATGCGGTTCGAGTATGTCTCCGGCTCGCTCGACGCGAAGACACGCGAGCTGGTGCTTCTTTCCGCCGCCGCGGTCGCCGGGTGCCGCCACTGAACTGAAAGCCACTTTGCAGGTGCAAAGCAAGCGGGCGCAAGCGACGACGAGATTCGCGAGACGATGGCGCTTGCGATGATGACGGCCACCGCGAAAGTGCGTACTTTCCTTACCGACACGATCGACGGCCTCGAACTGAAAAGGGGCTAGCGGCGAGTCGCCGCCGACATGAGATGCTGCGCAGCGGCGAGTCGCCGCAGACATGAGATGCTCCGCAGCGGCGAGTCGCCGCAGACATGAGATGCTCCGCATCTCTACTTTTAAATAGCGTTTCATAACAGACCTTATTGATTCAGTTTCAGCAACAACCTGTCCCGGGCGCGTACCACAGAGGTGAAGCAGGGATACGAAGTATCCGTGGATGGGGGCTCTGCCCCCCTGTCAGCGGCCACTGGCCGCCGCGCTGCGCCGTTTCGCAGCCGGATGACAAACACGCATAGGATAGATGTCCGATAAACGAATCGACGCCCTTCGAGCCGGCATGGCGCAGCGAGGAATCGCTGCGGCCATCCTGGTTTTCTCACGCGACGTCCTGTATTATGCCGGCGTGTCCGTTCCGAGCGTCCTGCTTGTAACGCCGCAGACCGCGCGGCTGCACGCGCGGCGCGCATTCGAGTTTGCGAAGCAGGATTCCACCATCGACGACGTCGTATCCGGCGGCAACATGCGCGCGGTCGCCGAGCGGCTCAGGTCCGAAAAGCTCGATCGCTCGAAAATCGGCCTCCAGCTCGATGTGCTGCCGGCAGAGCTGTTCCTTAAAATTCAGGAGATTCTGCCCGATGCCGAGTTCGTCGATATCAGCCCGTTAATAATCTCGCAGCGAATGGTCAAGGATGAGGGCGAACTCGAACTTGTGCGCGCGTCGGCCGCGATGGCCGACAAGGGGCAGCGGCGTGCGCTCGAGGTCATCCGCGCGGGAACGAGCGAGATCGAGATGGCGGCCGAGGTCGAGGCCGAGCTGCGCCGCAACAAGCACGAGGGCATCCTGGTCAACCGCCGCTTCGACGCGTACACGATGTACGGCATGATCGGCTCGGGCGAAAACCTGTCCCGGTTTGCCGGCTTCGCC
>CBDUSG010000758.1:0-1932 GCA_965369575.1 uncultured bacterium
GAAATGCGGAATCTCTCGGCTTCGTGGGTCGCCGCGATCGTATTGCTCCCGTCATTCAAGAGAGTCTCGATCTTCCGTTCATAGCGCGCTTTGCCCTCGGACGGTACTGGAAGGACTTGAGCGCCGCGCAACAAGACGCCTTCGTGGATGTGTTTTCCCGTTGGACGGTCGTCCACTATGCGTCGCGTTTCGATGGCTATTCCAGTGAGCAGTTCAAGACGATCTCCAGCGCGCCGGCGCGCCGGGGCAGGGAGTTTGTGCGCACCGTGCTCGAGGTCAACGATGATCCGGCAGACAATGTCAGCCTCGACTATCTGCTCCACGAGACCGCCGGCAAGTGGCGCGTCGTCAACGTCATCGCAAATGGTGTCAGCGATCTGTCGTTGAAACGTGCCGATTACGGCGCGGTAGTCAAAGCGCAGGGCCTGGAAAGCCTGGTCGCAAAGCTGGAAGCTCAAATCAGCGATCTGGAAGTCGGGCGCTGATTGCCAGGAAGCAGAGGCAGGGACAGCATGAATGATACGACCAGTGCCCATCGCCCGCTAATTCTGCTGTTGCTCGCGCTTCTCATTCTCGCCGGCACCGGTTGTGTCAGCATTCCCGGGGAGCCGGACCCGAACGATCCCTGGGAGCCCATGAACCGGAGCATGTACGACTTCAACGACGGTATCGACAAGGACATCATCGAGCCGGTCGCCAACGCTTATCTCGAAATCCCCGATGGTGGGCGCAAGGCCATTCACAATTTTTTCGTCAATCTCAGCTATCCGACAACCGTCATCAACCAGTTTCTGCAGGGGAAGTTCGAGCGCGGGCTCGAAGACAGCATGCGCTTTATCTTCAATACGCCTTTTGGTCTTCTCGGCTTCATCGATATCGCCGGGCCGATCGGCCTCGGGCGTCACAACGAGGACTTCGGTCAGACCTTTGCCGTGTGGGGCATTCCCTCGGGAAATTTCGTCACTCTGCCGGTTCTCGGTCCGAGGACGGTACGCAGCGCCGCCGGCTGGCCCCTGGATTTCCTGACCACGCCACTGTTCTGGATCGAAACAGGCGCCGAGTTCATAGCCGTGGCCGGTCTCAACATCGTCGATGCCCGTGCGCGATTGGCGCCGGCCATCAGGCTGCGTGATGAAACCGCGTTCGATCCCTACATATTCACGCGCGAGGCATATCTTCAGCAGCGTCTGAACCTCATCTACGACGGCAATCCGCCGATCCAGGATCTGGAGGATCTGGACCTGCTGGAAGAGGAGCAGCTACTCGAGGAAGAAAAGGCCGAGGGAAACATTCAGTAGATGTCGAAATGTGACAGGGTTCACATTTCAGGGCACGGGGGAACGGTAGCTTCAGCAATGGTCGTTTCGATTACACTACCTCAGCTGCGGCCGGCTCATCCACGGTCGGTATAGAGTTTCGACGTTTCCGAGGGGGTTGGGCCGCGTGTCGGCGAGTTTTGCGATTCATGATACAAACGGCGGTATGAGCCCGGGATCCAATCTCGAGCGGCGCCGGCATGTCCGTTATCCGTTGCAGGTAGTGGCACGCCTGGCGCTGCCCGGAGGAGAATTCCGTTCCTGCCGGATAAAGGATTTCGGCGCGGGCGGCCTGTTTCTGGCCCTCGAGGAAGCGGGCAGCGAGCCCATCATCGCCGGCGGCAGGGCCCTTGCCCGCAACGACGAGGTCGTGGTGCAGTTTTCCGGGGAGCAGGGCCCGTCCGGCCTGGCGCAGCCCGCGGGCGGCCTGCATTCCATCTCCGCGCCGGTGGCACGGGTACTGCCCACCGGCGTGGGCCTCACTTTTGCCGACCTCGATCCGCCCTCGATTCACGCGGTGCGCCAGCTCATCGTTCTCGCCAGACAGGCCCGGGCGCCTGCGTCCCCGGCCACGGCTGTCGACCCGGCATCGGTGAAGCCACCTGCCGCGGTGGTC
>CBDUSG010000759.1:0-1921 GCA_965369575.1 uncultured bacterium
AGATAATCAGCAACCTGCTGTCGAACTCTTTCGATGCGGTCGCCACCGGATCGGGCGAACTGAAGGTGGGGACCGAAGTCGAAGACGGCAGGCTCCATCTGAGAGTGGAGGACAACGGTTGCGGCATCTCCGAGCGAGTGCACTCCCGAATATTCACGGCATTTTACACGACAAAAGAATACGGCAAGGGGACCGGGCTCGGCCTGGCGATCGTGAAAAAGATGATCGAAAAATACGACGGAATGATCGAAATGGATTCGGAGGAAAATCGGGGAACGAGGATACATCTCACGTTTTCTCTTGAAAGACTCATGCCTTAGGAAACGAAAATGATGGACGCTACCACCGAAACCGATTCGAAAAAAGCGGAGATTCTTGTCGTCGACGACGACTCGTTGGCAAGGTACTCCCTCAAGGAAATGATGTCTCTCGAGGGCTATGCGGTCAGAACCGCCGAGGACGGCGAGACGGCCCTTGCCGCGTTGCGTGAGGCGCCCTGCGACGTCGTCATCACCGACATAAGCATGCCGGGGCTCAGCGGGTTCGACCTCCTGAAAACCGTCACGCACAAGTATCCCGACACAATCGTCATCCTGATAACCGCCTACGGCAGGATCGAGGACGCGGTCAACGGGATTAAGCTCGGGGCATACGAATACATCACAAAGCCTCTCAACGACGATGAGGTGAAGATTTCGATCGAGCGTGCACTCGAGCAAAAGAACCTCCGGCTCGAGAACCTTGAACTCAAGAGGAGGCTCGGCGAAAAGTTCCGCTTCGACAACCTCGTGGGAAACGACCACAGGATGCACGAGATATTCGACCTGATCTCGATCATCGCAGACACCGAGGCCACAATTCTGATCACCGGCGCAAGCGGCACAGGCAAGTCGACCATTGCGCGCGCGATCCACTATCACTCTCGGCGCAAGGACCGGCCGCTTGTCGAGATAAGCTGCGGCGCCCTGTCGGAGAACCTTCTCGAGAGCGAGTTGTTCGGGCACGTCAAGGGCGCGTTCACGAGCGCGATGTATGAAAAGTTGGGCAGGATCGAGGCGGCCAAGGAGGGAACCGTCTTCCTGGACGAAATCGATACGCTCAGTCTCGCGCTACAGGTCAAGCTGCTGCGGTTTCTCCAGGACAAGAAGTTCGAAAAAGTCGGCGGCACCGACACGATCCAAAGCAATGCACGCGTCATAGCTGCGGCGAACCGCGACCTGAACGAATGCGTCGCCAATGGGGAGTTCCGCGAGGACCTCTTCTACCGCCTCAACGTGATGTCGCTCCATCTTCCGCCGCTGAAGGAACGCTTCAGCGACTTGCTTCCGCTCATCGAGCACCTGATCGATAAATACAACAAGATCAACTCGAAGAAGGTGCTGGCCGTGAGCGACGAAGTGATGAAAAGGCTGCTCTCGCATGAATGGCGGGGCAACGTCAGAGAACTGGAAAACGTCATCGAAAGAGCGATCATACTCTGCGGCGGCGAGCACATAACTTTCGACCTGCTGCCCGAGTACCTTCGCCGCGACACGAGTCCTATATCTTCGGACGGCCTGGTGCCGTTGCACTTCGTGGCCGAGGCCGCCGAAAAGAGGGCGATCTCGAAAACGCTCAAACACTTCAAGGGCAATCGCAACAAGACCGCGGATTTCCTCGAGATCAACCGGACCACGCTCTATCAGAAGATGAAAAAATTCGACCTGCTCAACGTGAATTTCAAAGATTCATAAATCGCCAGGCACGCGCACTTTCCCTCCAAATAACGCATCCGGCCGACCAAAAGAGAGCCCACCGGCGGCCAGTGGCCGCTGACAGCGGATACTTCGTATCCTTGCCTTGCCTATGTTTGAGTCGCATGGGATAGGCGGCCAGTGGCCCTGTGGGGGGCGAGGCGCCCCCCACACCCCTCCGTGAGATG
>CBDUSG010000760.1:0-1899 GCA_965369575.1 uncultured bacterium
TCCTTTGTGTGCGTGTCCCCGCTCATCGAGCTGCTCGATAACGTGAAGAACTATCTGCCGGACGTCTCGGGGCCCGCCTTGCTGATACAGACAAAAAACGACAACACGGTACATCCGCCGAACGTGCATATGATCAACCGCCTCCTGGGCAGCGAGGACAAGACCGTCATCGAGGTCGAAAAATCCTATCACGTCATAACGGTCGATTACGACAAGGAACTCGTCAAGGAAAAGACGTACGAGTTCATTCGACGTGTCGGGCAAATACCATGAGCGTCCTGGAAGAACGACTCCTCTCGCAAAGGGGTATCATTCGAATCGAGACCCCGAATCCTTACTCGGCCGCCACTACAAACTGCTATTTCATCGACGGCGACACGCCTACGCTGATAGATACCGCCCTTGCGACGGCAGAGGCATATGATGCGATCGCCGCCGGGCTGTCCGGGGTGGGGCGGAGCGTTGATGAGATAAGGCGCATAATCCTCACGCATGGACACGCCGATCACAGGGCGCTTGCCCCCAGAATATGCGAGGAATCGGGGGCCGAGGTTTTCTGTCATCCGCTCGAGACCGGCAAGGTGGTCGCCGTGCTCGGCGGCGAAGACGATTCCAGACGCCGCGGTAACAGCGATTTTTTCCGCTCGCTGGACGTCCCCAAGGAAGACCTGCCGCGGCTGGTGGACGCGCCGAAAAATCCGATGGTCGCGCCCAGGCCCGCCTCCGCCTCGTTCCTCGATGACGGCGACCGGATCGCGCTTGACGACTACGCGCTCACTGTGCTGCATACGCCCGGGCATTCCAGCGGGTCGCTCTGTCTTTTTGACGAAGAGACGGGCATCCTGTTCGCGGGCGATACGATCCTTTCCGGCTCGCACATCACCGCTCTGCTCGAGGTCGAGATGATCGGGAAAGACCCGTCTTACAACGGCCTGAAACTTCACTTCGAAAGCCTGCGCCGCCTGATCAAGCTTGGCGCGTCGATGGTACTGCCGGGGCACGGCGGCGCTTTCGCCGAATATGAATCGATCGTGGAGACGCTTCTTGAACGGCATTCCAAGAGGCGGCGCCACATTCTGAGGTCTTTGCGAAACGGGCGGCGCACGCTTTATCAGATTTGCCGCTCGACATTCCCTTTCATACCGCCTGAGGACCTGTATCTCGCCCTCAGCGAAGTAGTCGGAAACATCGGCATATTGGCCGATGAAGGAAAGCTTATCGCGGAGCCCGAAGGGGCAATAATCTATTATGAGAAGACTTGACCCACTGATTGCGAAAGAGGCGGCATGGCGTTCATTCGCGGCCGCCCGAATGAGCGGCCCACGCTCATTGCTTTTCGCTCTCCTGCCGCGCGCGGAGGTATCAGGTGTCATCTATGTCATCTAGGCCGAGAGGGAGAAAGATTGCGCGGAGAAGCAGGAAGCATAAGGCCATGGTCTCGACCGCGCATCCGCTCGCAACCGAAATCGGGATAGACGTTCTCAAGCAGGGCGGCAACTGTGTCGACGCCGCGATAGCCGTCGCGGCCGCGCTCAACGTGGTGGATACGGGCAACACCGGCATCGGCGGCGACGCGTTCGCGCTGGTCTACTTCCGAGAGGAAGGAAGAGTCATCGGATTGAACGCAAGCGGCAGATCGCCGTTCGGAGCGGGCATCGACGTGTATAAAAAGCGCGGCCATTTTGTCATGCCGCGAAAGGGTCCCCTGTCGGTGACGACACCCGGCGCGCTCAGCGGCTGGGCAATGCTCCACGAGCGAAACGGCACGCTCCCTTTCGAGCGGCTGCTGAGGCCGGCGATAGCGCTGGCGAAGGACGGATTCGAAAGAAACGCGGCGATCAGCATTTGCATCGGGCTGAGCGCCGCAGAGATCAAAAGGTTCCCGACAACGGCGGGAAT
>CBDUSG010000761.1:0-1897 GCA_965369575.1 uncultured bacterium
TTGAATGCTGGATACGGATTCTCCGTCGACAAATTCTTGATACAAGCTCTTTGCTCTTTCGCGGTCATCGGGATGGATTATGCCGAAAATCCCGATATTTTCCAGGTCTTCCTCCGTATACGTCAGATTGTCGTACCACGCTTTGTTGGCGAAAACGATCTTTGCATTTTCATCCGTGACGATAATAATGTCCCGAGATGAATCCAGTATAAGCCTGTATCGTTCTTCCGATAACCTGAGCGCTTCCTCTGCCTTTTTGCCCTCGGTTACGTCCTTGATGACCACTGCGACGCACTTGATCGAGCCGTCGTCATCAGGCATCGGATAATAGCAGACGTCCATATATCTCCTGCCGAGATCGGGGTAGGCGAACCAATCCTGGTAGCTGATCGTTTCGCCGGCGAGGCTCCGATCCAGGTACGGCCTGACTACTTTCTCGAAAACGTCCTTGCCCAGAATCTCGCTCGCCGGGACCCCGACGATCTGGTCTTCGGTCAGTTCGTACCTTTTCAGATACGCCGCATTGACCATGCGATACACATAGCTTTTGTCCACAACCGAGATAAGGTCGGGAGAATTCTCTACGGCCTGTTCGAACAATGCCGACCGAAAGTCGTCCCCCGCCAAGGGTTCATTTTTGCGCGCAAGATTTTGCGAATCCATTTCCTCATCCTCCACCGAAACGGTCATTTTTCTTGGCGAAAAGCCGCTTTCAGTCTATCATCAAGATGGGTCGGTTTACAAGATTTCGTGGAAGATATAGGACCGCTTATCCATAGATGTCGGCCGAAAATGCAAATTGACAGTGAATCGGCCGCTCTGGTAGTATTGCATCGAAGGGATGCGTCACCGTCTGCTGCCCGCTGCAAATGGTTCGCGGCGCGCGCGCGGGACTCAGGAGCCCAAGAGCCAATAATGGTCGAATCGAGGAGAAAAAAGAAGTTCAGGAGCTTAAGAAACGCGGGAAAGTGGCTCGCCGTCCGGCTGATTCCACCGCTGTACAACTCCTTCATGTGGTTAGTGCACCGCACGAGTAAAGTGGTCTATTCGGACCTCCACAAGATATGGGATGCAGTCGGCCGCGACGAGAATGTGCTCGGGGCCATCTGGCATCAGGACGCCATCCTCGGACCGTTCATAGGCCGGGGACGCGACGTCGTTGCGATGGTGAGCAGGAGCGATTATGGGAATGTCCTTGCCGAAATAATGAGGAAGTGCCATTTCATTCCCGTGCGCGGCGGGAGCGGAAACCGCGGAATGGAAGCCCTCGCCGAGATAAACGAATACATAAACGCCCGAAACGGAGTCATATGCGGCATCGCCGTGGACGGCTCGCGCGGCCCGGCCCGCAAGGCGCAGATCGGTATAGTGCTCATGGCCAAGGCCACGGGCGCTACCATCTATCCCGCGCGACTGTGGGCCAAACGAAAGTTTCACGCGGCAACGTGGGACAAAACCACTATTCCTTTTCCTTTCAACAGGCTTGTCTTCCTGGTGGGCGACCCTATTCGCGTCCCTCCAGACGCCGACCGACAGGCGCTCGAAGCGCACCGCGCAGAGCTGGAGCGCCGCTTGGACGAGCTTGTCGTGCGCTCGGGAGAGTATTTTCCGAAAAGGGCGTGAAAATTCAGAGAAGGCCGCGCAAAATCATGATGGAAGGGGCGGGAGCGGCCGGTCTTCGGTCATGCCGCGTCGAGCACAAGGCTCTTCTCAGGGCGAGTCCTCTTTATCCGTCGGCGGGAGGCTCCACACGGAGCGCCACAGCCGCCGGTCTTTTTCGAGAACATCTATATTGAATCCCCGCACTATCTCCGCGCACGTGCGGCCGAGCCGCTCCGGCGAGGTCGTCAGCAGCGAGTTCTTTTCTATCCGCTCGTAATTTTTCCCCAATAGAAAG
>CBDUSG010000762.1:0-1893 GCA_965369575.1 uncultured bacterium
TCAACCTCAAGGCCGCTCGGCTGCTGACGTGGCGCGCATGCTGTATGATCGACCGTCGCGAGCGCAACAGCCTCGAGGCCTCGATGGCCAAGGCGAAGGCGGGGCTGGCGGTGACGCGCGTATGCCAGAAGGCCGTAGAGCTGATGGGCCCACTGGGCTACTCTCGTGATTATCTGCTCGAGAAGTGGATGCGCGACTGCAAGATCAACGACATCTTCGAGGGTACCGGCCAGATCAACATGCTGATTGTCGCCCGAAACGTCCTCGGATACAGACGCGATAAATTGAAATAAGAAATCCCAGAGTTCTTATGCCTCCATAAAACTCATTCTTTTTGGATGTATTCCGGGAGTCGATCTCTTCCCCGGCATTGCCCGCATAATGCACATACGAAAGCGCAGCTATGAGCTATCAACAGGATCTGTTTTGGCTGTACCTTTGCCCTTTTGCCTTGTTCTTGCTTTTTTCGCTGCTGTCAAAGAAGGCGGGTGAGATTGAGGCAAATGCGGGGCCGAAAAAAGGAGTTCTTTCCGACAGACTTCTGGGATGGACTCCCACGATATTCCCCTTGTTGGCGCTCTGTTTTGTGGTGTGGGTTGGCTTTTCCTGGGGAGTGCGGCACACCCTCAGTATAAGTGGAACGATAGATCACGGGCTCTTGTTCAAGGGAACCGTCGCCGAGGCAAATCCTTACGTGGATAAAGCACAAGTCAGCACACCGGCGCTCTATGCTTTCTTGCGCTTTGTCGTGCTTGGGATCGGCGATGGGAGCTTGGAAACCCTCAAAAAGATGATTAACTTCACCAGCTATTTTCTTTTGGGAATCATGATCGTATGCATAGTTACGGGAGCGTCCGTCTATATCAAAAGAAAGGGTCCGCCATCCATGCTGAGCGCTTCGGCGTTCCTATGCATCTGCGCTATCGGAATGATCCCCGTCACGAGAAATATCGAGGTGGGCAATGTGAATATATGGCCCGCCTCGTTGGTTTCAATCTACTTGCTCTGCTGGTATGTTTCAGAAAACAAGTGGGTGGATTTCTTCGGCGGTATGTTTCTCGGATTGGCCTTTATATTAAAGCCTTACTTCCTGGTGGCTCTGGTTTTTCTCTTCTTCTTTTCCGTATGGAGAGGAAGCTTCCACGCAATAGCGGGCGTGATAACCGCCGGCGTTATCGGTTTCTTCGGCAGCCTGATGGTGCCCGGAATCGACTTCGATGCATACAGAATATTCCTCACCAAAGTTCCGAAGAGATTTGTGGACGAAAGTAACCAGACAACGCTTAACAATCTTTCTCTCATCCAATTTGTGCCCTATTCTATGAAGAGAGCCGTCACACCCCTGGCTCTTCTCGGCCTGAGCGCGGCGGCGCTTATCGCCGCAAAGAAATCGGAAAGAAAAGATGTAATGCCGTGGTTTTTCATCACCAACCTCTCTTTTCCCATCATCTGGGGAGAGCATTTGACAGCCGTGATTCCAGCTTCTCTGTTCCTTATCTTCAGCAAGGAAGAGTGGGAGCGTGTCGTAATCTGCGTGTTCGTCGTATTCCTGACTTTCTTTGCAGGTGTAACCAAGGCGCCTCTCATCGTCAACCTCCTGCTGCTGGGTTTGTGGCTCTGGCAGGTCGTCCCTACATTCCTCAAGAAGGAAAGCCCCCCTTCACCGGCCTGACACAAATCAAAACTGCGCGTCGGCGAAACGGCGTTGGTGAGCCCCTTGGAACCTCTCCCACACAGCCATATACATAAAAAGATTTTGCGCCGCAGTCCTGCTTTTCCTTGCAAAAACCGATCCCTTCTGGTAAAATCGCCTCAGTTGGAATGCTAGTGTCGTGTCCACCGTATATTGTCGGTCTCAGAGTCCCGCAAGTTGTCCAAGGCAAGGCGCAGCCA
>CBDUSG010000763.1:0-1891 GCA_965369575.1 uncultured bacterium
GCTAGTCCTGCGCTCATGCGCCTTGCAGCTAACCGCTTCTCGGCTCGCTGAAACCGACAATATACGGTCGACACGACACTAGTCGCTCCGCGGTCATCTTCGGCATATGAGGTGGATTCGTTTCGGAGGCAAGCTGGGAAAAGCCAGGCGGAAGAACCCGGTTCTCGGACACGTCATCATAAGGCTCTATCTCAAAGCCTTTTTGTCCACTTTGCCCACTGCAGTGAGGGCGATTCCGTCCGTGAACTCATAAACTCGCGGCACCTTATACGGCGCCAGCTCGTTGCGGCAGAAAGCGTCAAGCTCCGCCTTCAGCTCTTCCGGATTTCTGGCCTTATGCCCGGCCGCCAATTGGATGACCGCCTTCACCATCTCGTCGCCTTTCCTTTTGGGGTTGGGAACCCCCACGACGGCGCAGATGTCGACGGCCGCGTGCTCGTACAGGACGTCCTCTACTACTTTGGAAAAGACGTTGAATCCGCCGACGAGGATCATGTCTTTTGTCCGATCAACGATGTACAGGTATCCGGCCTCGTCCAGCTTGCCGACGTCACCCGTGTAGAGCCACGTCTCGCCCTGAAATTCCCTGAGTACGTTGGCCGTCTCTTCCGCTTTGTTCAGGTAGCCCTTCATAATCTTCAGGCCGTTGGCGACAATCTCACCCTCTTCGCCAATAGGCATCTCTTTCGTGCCCGTCTCCAGATCGACTATCTTTATGCGGTTTCCGGGCAGAGGAATACCCACCGAGCCGAACTTCTTCTCGCCATCCAGAGGATTTGCAGTGAATGTGGAGCAGGTTTCCGTCGCGCCATAAGCTTCGAGCACTTTCCCCTTGCCGACGATATTTTCCAGCGCCTGCAGAGATTCGGGCGCAAACGGGGCCGCGCCGGAAATACAGACCTTGAAATCCTTCGAAGAAGCCAAGTCCAGCGACGCGAATTCGGGCTCGTCCATGAGCATCAAATAAAGCGTGGGAACGTTGGCGATGAAGGAGGGCCTGACCTTTGCCATCGACTGGCAGATATATTTCGTGTTTCGCGGATCGGGAACGAGTATCTGAGTGTAAGCGTTGGCCATGCATGTGACGCCAAGCCCCATTCCCGCGATATGAAAGAAGGGGAACCCGGAGCAGACGACCTCGCCTCCCCTTTCCAGTCCGAGCGCCACTTCGGGCGTCATGGTTTCGGCGACCAGCGTATGATGCGTGATCTCGCATCCCTTGGAAGGGCCCGTCGTGCCTCCGGTGTACATCAGCAGCGCCGTATCCTGAGGTTCCGCCTTGACGCTCGCCTCCAGGGGAGAGGCCTCCCGCAGGACGTCCTTGAAGAAAGAAACTGTTTTGCCGGGGATGGGAGCCACTTTCCCGGTCGGCAGCTTTTTGAGGGCCTTGCCCAAAATGCGCTTGACGGCGGGGAGGTAGTCCCCGATATTGGTCGCCACTATGTGGCTGACGGCGGGAACCTCATCTTTGATCTTGAGAAAGTAGTTTTCGAACAATGCGTCGAGGACGACCAGGACTTTGGCCCCGCAATCGTTCAGTTGATGGGCCAGTTCCTTCGGCGTGAGGAGCGGCGAAACTCCCGAAACGATACATCCGGCCTTGAAGGCGCCGGCCAGGGCGATCAGGAACTGGGGAGTGTTCGGCAGATAAATACCGACCACGTCGCCGGCATCGCAGCCGATGCTTTTGAGATAGCCCGCAAACCGCTCGGCCTGGGCGTCCAGCTCTCCGAACGTCTGCGTCTTGCCCATGAAGTAATAGGCCGTCCGGCTCCGAAACGCCGCCAGGCCCTCATTGATTCTTTCCCCGATGGACATGTCGGGCACGGTGATATCCGTATTTGCCCAGCCACTGTTTGAGTCCGTCGCTCGCTTTGCCTCGTTCGTCATG
>CBDUSG010000764.1:0-1890 GCA_965369575.1 uncultured bacterium
CGAAGCATCTCACGGAGGGGTGTGGGGGGCGCCTCGCCCCCCACAGGGCCGCTGGGCGGCGCCTGATTTGCCAGCTATGCCGGCCGGCGGTTACGGCATGCATCCGGGAATTCTGTCAGGCATTACCCCCAAAAAAGAGGTTGAAATCCCTAATGCGCCATGATATGCTCGCTCACACGAAGGACGACAACGCTTTTTATGTCAAGGCGATGGACGACAGTATGCTGCCGCACGTCGAGCCCGGCGATCTCGTGCTGCTCGAGCCATTTGGAAGGATTTCGAGAATGACTGATTTCGTGCATCTCCATGTTCACACCGAGTTCAGCCTGCTCGACGGCGCTTCTAAGATCGTCAAGCTGCTCGACCGCGCGGTCGAATATGGCATGCCCGCCGTTGCCATCACGGATCACGGAAACATGTTCGGCGTGATCGATTTTTGCAAGGCCGCGAAAAAGCGCGGGATCAAGCCTGTCGTGGGCTCGGAGATGTATGTGGCCAAAGGCAGCCGCCAGGACCGGAAATCGACGGGAAAAACCAGGGATTACCATCACCTTACGCTCCTTGTGGAGAGCGAGCAGGGCTACAAGAACCTGATGCGCCTGTCCACGATCAGCTATCGCGAGGGATTCTATTACAAGCCGCGAATCGATAAAGAAATCCTGCGAGAGTACTCGGGCGGCCTTATCGCGCTCAGCGGATGCCTCGAGGGAGAGCCCTCGAGCCATTTGCGGCGGGGAAAAAAGGAAAAGGCGCTGGCCGCCGTAAAAGAGTACCAGGAGATATTCGGCGCCGACAACTATTTCCTCGAGCTGCAGGACCACGGTCTGGACGATCAGAAACGCATCATCCCCGACCTCATCGAGCTGGCGCGCGAGACCGGCGCGGGGCTTGTAGCCACTAACGACGTCCATTATGTCGACAAGGACGACGCATTGGCGCAGGAAGTGCTGATGTGCATTCAGACCAACTCGACCATTAAAGATCCGAACAGGCTTCGCTTCGAGACGCAGGAGTTCTGCCTGAAAAAGGCCGAACAGATGGCCGCGCTGTTCGGGCATGTTCCCGGAGCGCTCGAAAACAGCGTGCTTATCGCCGACAGGTGCGCATATCAACCCGGAGAGGCCGAACCACAGCTTCCTCGTTTCAAAGTTCCCGATGGCAAGACCGCCGACGGCTACCTGCGCGAGCTATGCGAGCAAGGACTCGAAGAGCGGTACGCCGAGGTCGGGTCCGAGGTGCGCGAGCGGCTCGAGATGGAGCTGGGCGTCATCTCCAGCATGGGCTATTCCAGCTATTTCCTGATCGTATCCGATTTCGTCCTGTTCGCGCGCTCGCAAAAGATTCCGGTGGGGCCGGGCAGGGGCTCGGCCGCCGGAAGCCTGGTCGCATACCTGCTGCGCATAACCAATCTCGATCCCATCGAGCACGGGCTGCTGTTCGAGCGGTTTCTGAATCCCGAGAGGGTTTCGCTGCCGGATATCGACATCGATTTCTGCTATGAGCGCCGCGGAGAGATAATCGATTACGTCATTGACAAGTACCACGCCGACAATGTCGCGCAGATAATCACGTTCGGCACGATGGCGGCGCGGGCGGCCATCCGCGACGTCGGCCGCGGCATGGGGATACCATACGGCCGCGTCGACGAGATCGCCAAGCTCATCCCCTTCGAGCTCAACATAACGATCGGGGACGCCATCGCTCGCGTGCCCGAGCTTGCCGAGAACATGAGGAGCGATCCCGAAGTGGCCCAGCTGCTGGAGATAGCGCAGTCGCTCGAAGGCATCGCGCGCCATGCCTCGACGCATGCGGCCGGGGTCGTCATTTCGCCGAGGCCGATCTTTGAGTTCGCTCCACTGTACAAGAGCAGCGCCGGCGACGTCACCCAGA
>CBDUSG010000765.1:0-1873 GCA_965369575.1 uncultured bacterium
GAAGGTCGTTCAGCATCTCGCTCAGAGGCACATCGGTCCTGGAGAGAATCTCGAGCAGGCGACACGAGGAATATATCGCGTCGTCGAAGCCGAAATACCTGTCGTCGAAGAAGATGTGACCGCTCATCTCGCCCGCCACGGCCGCTTTCGTCTCCTTCATCTTCTCCTTGATAAGCGAATGCCCTGTCTTCCACATGATCGGCTTTCCGCCGTGCGCGGCGATGTCGTCGAACAGCGTTTTCGAACTCTTGACCTCCGATATGACCACGGAGCCCGGCCTTCGCTCCAGTATTTCGCGCGCAAAAAGCGTGAGAAGCTGGTCACCCCACAGGATGTTTCCCTTGTCGTCGATGACTCCGAGCCTGTCGGCGTCGCCGTCGTAGGCGATACCGCAATCGTATCCGCCCTTTTTCGTACGGCCGATAAGTTCCTCGATATATTTCGGGACGGTGGGATCGGGGTGATGGTTGGGGAAAGAGCCGTCCATATCGCAGTACATTTCGTCGACCTCGCACCCGAGCCTGCGCATGATTGCCGGCGCCACGGGCCCGGCGGTTCCGTTGCCGGCGTCGACGATCACCCTGAGCGGTCTTTCGAGCTTGATGTTTTCGGCGACAAAATCCTCGTATGCCGGGATGATTTCATATTCGCTGAGACTGCCGTCTCCCTCGACGAAGCTTTCCTTCTCGCATATTTCTCTCAGCCTCTGAATATCTTTGCCGAAGATCGTGCCCTTGCCGATGCATATCTTGAAACCGTTCTGATCCGAAGGGTTGTGGCTGCCCGTGATTTCCATTCCGCCGTCTTTGTCCAGGTGGAACAGGGAGAAATAGAATATCGGCGTCGCACATATCCCGATGTCGACAACGTCGAGGCCCGACGAAAGCATTCCGCCCAGCAGGGCATCGTGCAGCCTCGGCGAGCTGAGGCGGCAGTCGCGGCCGAGCGTCACGTTGCTCTTTCCGAAACTCTTAGCGAAGGCGCCGAACGCCTTCCCGATGCATCCGGCCACGTCGTCGGTGAGGTCGTGGTCGGCAGTGCCCCGGATGTCATACTCGCGGAAAATATTCGGATTCACCGGCTGGCTCCTTTCTCCCGTCGACGGGAAGGCCGGGGGCTCCCGGTCATATAACCAGTTCCCGGGGCCGGATTTTTTCGTCGCTTATGATATACCATCGATGTGGACATTTTCAAGTTCGTCCGGCTCATCTTAATTGTGTGCGGGCAAGCGCCGACTCCGGAATCGTTTACTTGCTTTCGGCCCGACCTTTTCCCTTGCCGCAAGCATGTCCCCGTAAAGGTCGGACAGCACATTCAATCGGTTTGACGCCATAGAGATCTCCGGCGCGGAGCGAACGGGAATTGCTTTCGGATCAGCTCAGGAATGAGTCGGAAAGCCGTTGCCTCAGCCGTATCGGCCTGGCGAACAGGCCGACCATCCTGATACCGACCGTGATCAGCGTGCTGCCGGAGGAATCGTCGACGTGGCAGCGGACCTGATACCATGGGAGATAGATTCGGGCGGCCATCAGGATGACGAGCCCGATGCCGGCGACCCAGAGCAGTGGCACGCCGGGATCATACCGGTAGCTCAGCACGCTGCCGGCCCTGAGGTTGCCGAGCGTCATCATGGCGTTCATCATCTCCGAGGGCCGACCAAATACCAGTTCTCCGGCCGTGGTCCACTTCGGTTTTTCCGTTCCCGAGGGAGGCCGGTGCTGGAGCTTTGCGGAAGGCTCGAGCCTCGAGACGTCGCCGTCGTACCGAAAGAGTATGCCCACGCGAGGCGTGTCCACGCGGAACTCGCCCTCCATTTGCGGAATTGTGAAGGGCTCGCGGGCCTTGATATTCTTGATGGTCTCCCCGCCCACGC
>CBDUSG010000766.1:0-1872 GCA_965369575.1 uncultured bacterium
CTCTTCGTGTTCTGTGTATCTGTCAAAGTAGAGCTTATATCTGCCCGTTCGCACGGCACGCTTTATGTCGTGCTTTTGATTTCTCCAGTCGGCCTCCATAAATGCCAGCTCGTCCCAGTCGGCGTTTTCGTTTCGAATAAGGGGGAGCATGCTCCGGCCCTGCAACTCGGCCGGCACGCGGGCGCCGCAGAGTTCCAGAGTGGTAGGCATGATATCTATCAGTTGTACCTGCCGGGATATTGATTGCCCCTGTGGAATGCCCGGTCCCGCCATTATCAGCGGCGCCTTCACGAGTTCGTCGTACAATGTCTGCCCATGCAACACCCCTCCGTGGTCGAGGAATTCCTCGCCGTGGTCCGACGTGACTATTACGACCGTCTCGGCAAGCAGGTTTCTCTGTTCGAGCGCCCCCAGGAACATTCCAAGCGCGTTGTCAAGCTGGCGGATTTCGGCGTCATAGAGCGCGATCAGATGGCGGAGATCCTCCGCCGAAAGGGTCAGGTGGCCGTCGCGCACCTTGTAAAGAGTCTCGCCACGGCCGTCGACGCTTCCTTCGTAGGACGATTCAAACATCCTCAGATATTGCTCCAGCGGATCGTAGTCGTTGTGCACGTCGAACAGGTGAAGAAAGAGGAAGAACTTTTCGTCCTCAATTTGCGTCAGCCACTTGAGCGCCCTCTCGAGCGCGACGACTCCGCGCGTTTCCTCGCACACGTACGCGTCAAAACCCCGGCCGAACCCGTGTCTTGGCGACAGGTGGGGCATCGTGGCGAAGCCTGCCGTCGCATAGCCGGCCTCCTTGAGCAGCATGGGCAGCGTGACGGCGTCCTCATTAAGAGCCGATAATTCCGTAATTACTCCATGCTTGTGCGGATAGAGCGAGGTGAAGAGAGATACATGCGAGGGCAGGGTCCACGGCGAAGGGCTGATGGCGTTGGAAAAAGACGTGCCCCTCTGCATCAGTGCGTCAAGCGTTGGCGTTGTCTCCCGCTCATAACCGTAACCGTGAATATGATCGGCGCGGAGAGTATCGATGGAGATGAGGATGATGTTGGGCCGCTTTTCACCGGAGAAAAACCGGCCGCCGTCGCACGAGATCCCGGCAAAGGCCATGATCACACACAGGAAAATCCCTGCGACCGGCGGCCTTTTGCCGGTTGGCCGATCCAAAGATCGCCTAGCCGCGCTCACTTCAGATACCCCAGGCTTTTGAGTTTTCCCCGCGTCTCTTCATCCATTTCGATCTCGTTGCCGCGAACGCTGTCGACCGAATACGCCTGCATCATCGAGAGGAGTTCGCGCAGCAGCCGGTTGAACGCAGGCTTGTTCTGCTCGCGCACGTCGAAAAGCTCGAGCGGCTCTTTCGAGACATTGTAAAGCTCGGCCGCCCACGCGGGCTCGCCGTCTTTTTCCATCGTAACATAGACCAGCTTCCACTCGCTCGTGCGAAGTCCCGTCAACCTGACCGGTATGTCCCCCAGGTCTCCGCTTTCGTAATAAGGGAGCATCGTTTCGAGCAGCGCCGGCTTCTCTTCGAATTTTCCGTCAAGCGCCGGCAGCAGGCTTGCGCCCTGTGAGTCCGGGCCGGCCGGGAGACCGAGGAAGTCGAGGATCGTCGGCATTATATCTATGCTTCTGACCATCGTATCGATCCGGCGGCCGCTGGGAATGCGATCGCCATGGCTGAGAATGAGCGGGATGAGCATCGTGGTGTCGAACAGGAATTTTCCGTGGGTCAACTCCTCGTGGGCCCCCAGCGACTCGCCGTGGTCACCCGTGAAAACTACAAGCGTGTTCTTCCTGAGGCCCAGCTCGTCGAGCTTTGCGAGCAGCTTGCCCACCTGCGCGTCGGTGTAAGCGATCTCGGCGTTG
>CBDUSG010000767.1:0-1867 GCA_965369575.1 uncultured bacterium
TCATAACCGTCGCCGCGGCCGAAGCCGCGACCGGCCTGGCCATACTCATTGCGCTTTACAGGGTCAGCCGCACCGTCAACGCAGACGAGGCAAGCGGCATGAAATGGTAGCGGGACTGCGATAGGGCTCGAAATATGACTCAGGCGCTCGACTACATCTGGTTGATTCCGCTCTTTCCCATGCTGGGATTCCTGGTGATAGGGGCTCTCGGCAGGAAGTTCTTCATGGGCAAGACCGAGCTTGTTCCGGCCGTCATCGGCGCGGGCACGATCCTGCTTTCCTTCGTGGTGTCCCTCCTCTGCGTGCTCGCGTTGAGGAGCGTGCCGGCGAACGAAGAGGGCGTCGTCGTATTTACGAAAGACGTCTTCCAGTGGATAGACGTCGGCGCTTTCAATGTGCCGTTCACGCTGCAGCTCGACGCGCTTTCCTCGGTGATGATACTCGTCGTTACGGGCGTCGGCTTCCTCATTCACGTGTATTCGAAGGGGTACATGCACGGCGACGAGAGCCAGTACCGCTTCTTCGCATATATGAACCTTTTCACCTGCGCGATGCTCATCCTCGTGCTCGGGGGCAACTTCCTGCTCATGTTCATCGGGTGGGAGGGTGTCGGCCTTTGCTCGTATCTGCTGATCGGATTCTGGTTCGAGAAAGACTCAGCCGCCAACGCGGGCAAGAAGGCGTTCGTCACAAACCGGATCGGCGACTTCGGGTTTGCGCTGGGAATGATGCTGATCTTCACTACATTCGGCACGCTCGATTATCAGAGCGTCTTCGCCATGGCGCCGCACACGCTGGCGGCCGGCGGCGCGGTCGTGACGGCGATCACGCTGTTCCTCTTTATCGGCGCGATAGGCAAGTCGGCGCAGATACCGCTTTATGTGTGGCTGCCGGACGCGATGGAGGGTCCGACACCCACGAGCGCGCTGATTCACGCCGCAACGATGGTCACCTCGGGCGTGTATATGGTTGCGCGCTGCAACGTGCTTTTCTCGATGGCCCCGGTCAGCCTGGCCGTTGTGGCCGGTGTCGGCGCGGCCACCGCCTTTTTCTCGGCGACGATCGGCATGGCGCAGACCGACATCAAGAAGGTCCTGGCCTATTCGACGATCAGCCAGCTCGGCTATATGTTCCTGGCGTGCGGGGTGGCCTCTTACGCGGCCGGCATTTTTCATTTGATGACCCACGCCTTTTTCAAGGCGCTTTTGTTTATGGGCGCCGGCAGCGTCATCCACGGCATGAGCGGTGACCAGGAGATGCCCAACATGGGCGGCCTGAGAAAGTACATGCCGCATACGTGGTGGACGTTCATGCTCGCTTATCTGGCCATTGCGGGGATACCGCCGTTCGCCGGCTTTTTCAGCAAGGACGAAATTCTGTGGAAAGCTTTTACACATCAGTCCGAGGTCGCCGTGCTGGGCGCATGGTGGGGCAAATTCCTGTGGGCGGTCGGCGCGGCCGCGGCTCTGATGACGGCGTTTTATATGTCGCGCCTGGTGTTCCTGACGTTTTACGGCGAGGAGCGCATCTCCGACGAGGCCAAGCGGCATCTGCACGAATCGCCGCCCTCGATGATATACCCCTTGATGGTTCTGGCGGTTCTGTCGCTCGTCGGCGGCTGGGTCGGCATACCCGCGCTGCTCGGCGAGCCCCTTGGCATCCCCAATTTCTTTCATGACTTTCTCGCGCCGATTCTGGACACGGCCGCGCACGGAGGGGGGCACGAGGTTGCCGCCTCCGCGGGGCTGGCTTACGCTGCGGAAACGGGCCGCGAGGCCGTCGCGGCCGCTGCGCATCATCCTTCACGTGCGGTCGAGTTTCTCATGATGGGCGTGTCCGTGTTGATTGCGCTCGCCGGAATCGGCCT
>CBDUSG010000768.1:0-1867 GCA_965369575.1 uncultured bacterium
CATCACAGCTTGAAGTAGACCAATTATGTCCGAAAAATTATATACAGCGACGCACGTGATTTTGTATTTATATGCTAATGTCAGTAATGTCAGATACTTAGAGCAATTTCAAGATGTTCCTGTCTGCAAAAAAAATCGCTTGACAGATTCCAGATCGTGTGGTATCATTACTTAAGATCAACTGGATCAAATTAGTCCTGAACAGAGGTTGAAGGCAAGGCCGGGCGGCCTTTATGGCGCATCCGGTCACGGGAAGGCGGGAAAGATAATGAAAAGGCAGGACAGAGGCGGACAGAGTGGTTCCCGAAAAACCCGTAAAACAATCGATCTTGCCCGCGGAGGAGCCCGAAAGTCCAGGGGGCGCGCCTCTATAGTCCTGGGAAAGGTCGAGCATTCCGCAACGGCCGCGGCCGTAGCCGTGCAAGAAGAGGAAATGGTCGATATCGACTCTATGTCGGAGGGTGTCGCTGAACTCGGTGAGCGTAAAAGCTTCGAGCCCGTCTGGACCAAGGATGACGGCGAAAAGGGAGCCGCAGCCGCCGAGCGGACCTCATCCGATTCGACCGAAACAATAAATGTGTACGATTCGGCCCCTAAGGAGCGTTCCTCGAGGGAGGACCTGCTTCGGCTATACTTTAAGGATATTGGAAAGATCTCTCTGATCTCCGACCAGGAAGTCATCAGACTGGCCAGGATGATAGAGAAGGCCGAGAAAAAAAGCGACAAGGCGACGGCGACCAAGGCCAAGAAGCGGCTGGTGTCGGCCAACCTGCGGCTCGTCGTGAGCATCGCCAAGAAGTTTTCAAACAGCGGCATGTCGCTGCTCGACCTCATACAGGCCGGTAACATAGGTCTGATGAAGGCGGTCGACGGCTTTAACTACAAGCTTGGCTTCAAATTCAGCACCTACGCCTCCAAATGGATACAGGCGGCCATTACTCGGACAATTTCGAACCAGGTGCGCACCGTCAGAATCCCCGTAAATGTGATCCCGGCGCTCAAGAAAGTCGACCGGTCGAACCGCAAGCTGACCCTTGTACTCGGGCGCAGACCGACGTCGACCGAGCTGGCCGCCGACTCCGGCATAGAAGCCGAAAAGGTTCGCTCGATGGCGCGAATTCCGCAGCGGGCCATCTCTCTCGATCTGCCCGTGGACGGCGACGGCGGTGACTGCACGCTGGGCGAGATACTGGGCGACAAAGGCAGCCCGACCACCACCGAGATTGTCGACAGGAACTTCTTCCGCGAGGAACTCGAAGCCGTCATGAAGGAGGCGCTCGACGAACGCGAGAGGGAAGTGCTGTCCATGCGGTACGGTCTCAACGACGGCTCGGAGCACACGCAGTCGGAGATCGCCGACCACCTGAGCCTGTCGCGCCAGCGCGTATCCCAGATAGAGAGCAAGGCGCTGCTGCGCCTCAGGCACCACTTCGGAAACAACTCGCTCAGGAGCTTTCTCAATTAAGGGGCCCGGCGGCGAAAAGAACAGATGAATGACCGACAGAGCGGCCGCATCGGCAAAGATGCGGCCGCGTTGCTTTTTTAATACCCCCCACGCGATCGCCTCAACCACACCAATCAAGACAAAAAATAAGGAACCAAGTCCAAACATAAGGGGGTTGTTCTCAACATTCGGAAGAACACCTGAAAGCAAACTAGCTCCCACGAAGAAAATGATTCCTCCTAGAACCCCTGCCAATAACGGTCGCAAATACTTACTCATAAAGTTTCTTTCTCTGGTGCCTGCGCTAACACCCGCCAGGATGGCCTTGGCAGAAGTTATCGTGTTGTTTTATATCCCTCTTCGTCCGAGTACGCGCGGAAGCCACCTTCTACCTCGCAGCCCCTCGCTGTGGCCATGTGGGAG
>CBDUSG010000769.1:0-1865 GCA_965369575.1 uncultured bacterium
GCTGCGGACGTTCATCTCTGTCTCCCTCACCCGGAGGGCTGCCCATCATGAATTCGCCCGCAGGAATCAATACCATTCCCTCGGGGCCGGTTTCGGCGCTTTCGTCCTTTTCTCTTGTGTCGGATGGATTCATTGTCCGTAATAATGACCCGCAGGAAATGCCACCTCGATCGCCATGATCGGGGAAAGCCGTATTCCCCTAATGTCAAATTGCGATTTCCTTGTAACATATCCGTGGCCCGTTGTCAAAACACGCATAAGGAACCGATGAGGAACTGATAAAGAGTTTGGGTACGGGCTTGTTTTACCGGCGCCCCGCAGTCGGGCGCGCAAGATTCGCGCTGTCGCCGCAAAATCGGCCCCTTTGACAAGTCAGCGAGCATCGGTATATCATATGTCTGCCGCGCCGACTCGCGGGCGCCCCGGCGGGCCGGCGGATACGCGCAGCCGAAGAGACGCGCCATGGTCTGACCGAAGCGCCCGGCCGGGAAAAGGCCTCTTCGCACCTCTCATTTTTGTGTTATATTTAAATTAGACATGAACGACTCATGACGCCGGCCCGAATGTCGAGGGGGAGAATGCAAATTGCTTGCTCGAATGATATGCCTGATGCTGCTTCTTGCCGCCGCCGGCTGCACCGCCCTGGATGAGGGCTACTCCACCCACTACGGTCTTACGAGCACCGAGTACCCGCGCGGCCGCCCGAATCCGGCGGAGGAGACATACGGCGGTGGCAAGGTAGGAATCCAGGAAATCGAGGAGTACGAAGAAAAATACCGCGAAAAGGACGTCATGGAACGCGAGGCGCCGGCGGACGCTGCCGAAGAATAAATCCGCGCCGCCGGATGAACCCGACGCGACAGTATTCCAGTGGAAATCGAGGCCAAATTCAAACTGAAAAGTCCCTCACGCCTGCGGGCTCTCCTCGGGTCCGCGAACGCAAAAAACGAGGGTGAAGCGGCGCTGGAGAGGAACTGGCTCTATGACCACTCGGATATGGCTCTCTCTCGCTCCGATAAATTGCTCCGATTGCGGCAAGACGCCCGTGTGCGCCTAACCTTCAAGGGTCCCCGCCGTGAGTCGGAATACAAGCGAAGAGAAGAGCTGGAGTTGGGATTCCCCGATATCTCCATGGCTCGGTCGCTCCTTGAATCAATCGGTTTCATCAGTTGGTTCTACTATGAAAAATACCGAGAAACATGGAAGCTAAGCGGCTGTGAAATAATGATTGACGAACTGCCCGAACTGGGACTGTTCGTTGAGATTGAAGGGCCGACAGAGGCGGAGATAGCAGCCGTTGTCAAGAGACTCAAGCTTCCGCGCCGTCACATAACCGACACATATGTGGACCTGCTCCGGAAACACTCGCGGAACTCGCATGAGCGAACTCAGGAGTTGAAGTTTTCCGCGGAGTACAAGTCCGTTCTGATGGAGAAAAAGAAATCCTGGCGGTAGGCCCGACGCCGGGGGCTTTCCCGCCCGGCTTCCGCATGGGAGCGCGCGAAATTAGTTATTCCAGAACAGCGTTGCCCGACTGAAACTCTATGACAGAGATAACACACTGGGAATGACAATAGCCGAGAAAATTTTCTCGGACAAACTCGGGCGGGAGGTGCGGCCGGGCGAGTATGTCATCGCGCCTATCGACCGCGCTATGCTGCACGAAGGCTTTGTCCTGAGCTGGATGCAGCTGATGTCCTCGGGCGCGAGCGGGATATGGGACCCCGATAAGGTGGTGGTGCTGTTCGACCACTACATCCCCGCTCCCACCGAGAGGCTGGCTGCGGCGCAGATGATGATCCGCGGCGTCATGCAGTCCGTCGGGATCAAGCACTTTTACGGCGAGCGCGAGGGTATCTGTCACC
>CBDUSG010000770.1:0-1859 GCA_965369575.1 uncultured bacterium
GCCCGGCGATTCGACGAAAAGCGCGGCGCCGCCATGGGCATAGCGCTGCTGGGGATTGTGCTCGGCGGAATCGTCATACCGCTTCTTGCCGGCATTTTCCTCGAACGATACGGCTGGAGAGGCGGCTACTCGATTTTTGTTTTCTTCCTTCTGGCGCTGCTGGTTCCGATAAGCTTGTGGATTCCCGGCAAAGAGAAAGGTACCGGAGCCTCGATCGAAGACGAGAGCGCGGCCGAGGACGAATCCTCATCCGCCGCCGGGGCAATCGACCTCGACGGCCTGAACATTGTCGAATCGGTCCGCACCCGGAGCTTCTGGGCTCTCGGTCTGGGGGACTTTCTGATCGGAATCATTTTCACGACCGTGATTGTCAACATGGTGGCGTTCACGACTCACTCGGGAATTTCATTGAGACCCGCCACGATCGCATACAGCACTTTTCTGGCCCTCACCGCGCTCGGAACCGTTCTCTTCGCAGCGGCCGCCGATAAGATCAAGATACGATGGATGATGATGTTCTGCTATGGCGTGCCCGCAATAGCGATGATATCGCTGTTTAAGCTTCCCTCACTGTGGTTTCTTTATCTCTTCGCCATAATTTTCGGGATATCCGGCGGCGGCCGCAACGGGCTCTGGCCGCTCGCGCTCGGGGAATGCTTCGGGGTGAGGCACCTGGGGTCCATACTGGGTTGGCTCAACATTCCGTTCATGCTCGGAAACGCGATAGGGCCGCTGTTGGGAGGCTACATCGTCGATGAGACGGGGGGCTACGATCGCCTCTTCGCGCTGTGCATGGCCTTCTCGGTCGTTTCCATGGTCTTCATTTCGCGCATGAGGAAAGAGTACGGCTCGGCGCAGCCGCCGGGCGCGGCGTAAATTGCGGGAACAAGCCGCATCGCGCCCTCTCAGGCGCCTATGACGGGGGAAATCAGCGAGCGCAGCCGCGCCGTGGTGATGCGAAACAGGTTGTGGAACAGCTTGGTCGCGACCTCGGGGTTTCGCTTGCGAAGCTTCATCAGACCCTCCTCGCTCATCGCCAGGAGTTCCGCGTCGGTCAACGCAACAGCGGAGGCCATGCGGCTTTTTTTGGTTATCAGGCCCAGCTCGCCGAAAATGTCGCCCTCACCCATGACGGCGAGGATCTGACGCTTTCCGCCGGCCTTCTTAACGATCTGTATTGCGCCGGTAAGGACAAAATACATCTCCTCGCCTTCCTGGCCTTCGAGGAAAAGCGATTTCCCCTTGGGCACGCTAACGAGCTTGCTGAATTTGAGCAGCCGCCGCTTTTCGTGGTCCTTGAATCCACGCAGGAGCTTGGGCACGGGCACGCCCTCACCTATCAGCTTGTTCTCGATCGATTCGCGCAAACGCTCGCCCGATATGTAAAACAGGTTCATCAGCAGCTTCGAGGCGATGGCGGGATGGTTGAATAGGAGGTCGTTGAAGGTCTCCTCCTGAATGACGAACAGAGTGGTATCTTTTGCCGCGATGGCGGAGGCCGAGCGCTTCAGCGCCTCCGCCTGGCTCGATCGTTTCGTTGACTTTGTGCTAAGCGATAGTTCGCCGAAAAGTTCCCCCTGGCGCAGGAGCGCGATCCGTTTGGGCGGGCTCACCGTGTCGTCGACGATGTGCACGCCGCCCTCGACGATCATATACATCTCTTTTCCCGTCTGTCCCTTACGGAACACCGGCGAGCCCTTGGCAAACCACTGCTGGATTCCGGCCTTGCTGATCTGTTTCATATCCGAGGAGCTGAATCCCTGATAAATGCGGGCGATATCCTCTTTTTTCTTCAGAAATCGCATGTCGGCGTCTCCCTCCTCCGGCAACAATATACGGTTGACACGACACCAGTTTAT
>CBDUSG010000771.1:0-1846 GCA_965369575.1 uncultured bacterium
CCCCAACATCCACCCGTTGGCCGAGTATCGGCTCCGGCTCGAGTCGACCGAGAAAGGAAAATAGGGACAGACCCCATTTTCTCCCATTTTCTCCAGTCGAGCGCCGCAGAAGAGATGCGAAGCATCTCATGGGGGGCGTGGGGGTGACCCACCCCCACAGCGCATTTTTTGATGAAACTGCTCATGCACATATGCTGCGGACCTTGTGCGACATATCCGGCGAAAACGCTTCTCGAGGCCGGCCACAGGCTGCACGGCTACTTTTATAACCCCAACATCCACCCGTTGGCCGAGTATCGGCTCCGGCTCGAGTCGACCGAGAAAATGCTGCGGCTCATGGATTTCCCGGCCACTATCGCGGATGAGTACGACATCGAGGAATTCTTCAGGCGCGTCGCACTAAGGGGAGCCGACCGCTGTGCGGCCTGCTATCATCTCCGGCTGGAAAAGGCCGCTCTCGCCGCCGCCGAGCAAGGCTGCGACTCCTTCACGACCTCGCTCCTCGTGAGCCCTTACCAGAAACATGAACTCATCCGCGAAATTGGGCGCAGCATCGGCTCGGAGCATGCGATCGAGTTTTACTATGAGGATTTCCGCCCCGGCTGGCCGCGGACGCGCGAAATGTCGCGCGAGATGGAGTTGTATCGCCAGAAGTACTGCGGCTGCATATACAGCGAAAAGGAACGGTTTGCCGCGCCCCGGGCGAAAGAGGCGGCGGACGCCGGGAGCGACGCCGATGCTTAAGCTCTCGGATTTCGATTACGATCTGCCGGACGACCTGATAGCCCAATACCCCACCGCCCGCAGGGGGCAGTCGCGGCTGATGGTCGTCGACCGCGCCACAGGCGGCGTCTCGACCGGGAAATTTGCCGACTTCACCTCGTATCTCCAAAAAGGCGACGCGCTCGTCCTCAACGACACCAAGGTCTTTCCCTGCCGTATCCAGGCGGAGAAGGAGTCCACCGGCGCACAGATCGAGCTCCTGCTCCTCCGCGAGATGGAAAAAGGTGTATGGGAGGCCCTTTTGAGGCCCGGCAGACGTGTGAAAACCGGCACGACGCTCTGGATCAAGGGGGCCCGGCGGTCCGACAAGGCGGAGGTCATCGGCGATCTCGGCGCGATGAAAATCCTGAAATTTTACGGCGGCGACGTCAAGACCCTGTGCAGGCGCGTGGGAGAAATGCCGCTGCCGCCATACATAAAAAGAGGCGCGGAATCCGTCGACTCCAAGCGCTACCAGACCGTTTTCGCCAGGACCGAAGGCGCATCGGCCGCGCCGACGGCTGGACTGCACTTTTCCTCCGGCATGCTGCAGAAGATTCGGGACGGCGGGGTGGCGCTGGAATTCGTGACGCTCCACACGGGGCTTGGAACGTTTCAGCCGCTCGAGCACGAGACGGTCGAGGAAAACAGCTTGCACGCCGAGCGATACGATATGCCGGCCGAAACCGCCCAGCGGCTCAACTCTGTCCGCCGAAGATCGCGAAAGGTATTCGCCGCCGGCACGACGACGCTCCGCCTTCTCGAAACCGTCGCAGCCGAAAATGGGGAGTTCCGCGACGGAAAAGGCATGTCCGACATCTTCATCTATCCGGGTTACAAGTTCCGTTCGGCCGACGCGCTGCTGACGAATTTCCACTTGCCGCGCAGCTCGCTGCTGCTGCTCGTGTGCGCTTTTGCGGGAACGGACCTCATTATGCGGGCATACGAAACGGCGATAGCTGAAAAATTCAGGTTCTACAGCTACGGCGACGCGATGCTGATATTGTGACACTCGGCCGCCTCGCCCGGGAACAACCCGGGAGCAATATGGATAGAATATCTTAATTTTTAATAGGAATAGGGA
>CBDUSG010000772.1:0-1845 GCA_965369575.1 uncultured bacterium
CCGAAGTCTTGAGAGGAGAGAAGTCGGATCAACGCTCGGACATCTACGGGCTGGGTGTTGTGCTCTACGAAATGCTGACCGGGAAGCTGCCCTTTATAGCGGAGCGCCACGAGGCCGTCTCTTACATGGCGGTTCACGAAGATGCAAAGCCGCCCAGTCAACACAGGGTTGAGATCGACACCGAGCTGGACCGCATGGTGCTCAAGGCGCTCGCAAAAAACCCGGCGGAGCGCTACCAGACGGCGCAAGAGTTCGAAGCAGACCTCCGGGCAATCCGGGGGGAATCGCCCAGGGTGGACACGGACGCGCCCGTGACGATAAGGCGAAGCGGCGTCGTGGGACGTGTGTCACGCGTGCTGCGACGCCCCCTGTCGTGGGCGATCATAGCGCTCATGATTGTTGTTGCAGGGGCGGTCGTCTGGAAAGCAGGCCTGATAGGAGTGGACGGCGCACAGCGACTTACAAAAGTCGCCGTGCTTCCGCTGGTCAACTACGGCGTTTCTCCAAGCGAGAATAACTATCTCGCAGAAGGAATAAGCGAGACGCTTGCCGCACGACTGAGCGAGCTGTCCGGCTTGCGGGTCACACCATGGTCGACCTCCCGGCGTTTTTCCGATGCGTTGATGGCGTGGCAGGATATCGCCAAGGCCTTGCGTGTGGATGCGATTATTGTCGGCACCCTGAGACGATTGGGCGATCGGATACAGGGCCGGGTGATGCTGATCGATGTAAAGAACGACTCGCAGCACGTGGTCGAGGAATTCGAGGAGTCCTACGACGATCTGTTTCAAGTGCAGAAGAAGATCGCCATCGCAGCAGCGTCGAGCTTGAAAGGCAGGCTAACCGGGAGCGAACAAACGCTGCTGGCCAGGCCTGCCGCGCAAAGTGTCGAAGCTTACGACCACTATCTAAGAGGAGGGCTGGGGCTGCAGGAGGATACGACCGAGGGCGACAACCAGGCGCTGGCGTTCTTCGAGAAGGCAGTCGACATCGATCCTGACCTGGCCGAAGCGTACGTCGGAATCGGTGTCGTGCATCAAAACCGTTTCTTCTACGGCAGAGGGGGAGGAGTGAAGAGTCTGGATGTGGCCGAAGCCAATTACCTGAAGGCGCTGGAGCTGGATCCACGGTCCGCCGCGGCTCGACGAGGACTGGTGCGGGTGTTCTGGGAGTGGGGAAAAAGCGAAGAGTGCCTGAAGCAGGGGCAGGCGATGCTGCAGGCAGGCCGTGAAGATGTTGACGCCCTCTCGGTCCGCGGAGAGGCGTACGTATTGGGCGGCCTCCCCGACAAAGCGGTGCCATTATTCCAGCGAATCATCGAACTCGATCCCGAGAACCAGGGCGCCCACTGGTATCTGACGTTTACGCATGCGTGGGCGAGTCAATACGAGGAGTCCCTCGAGATGGGGGAAACCTTCATTCGCAAATTCGGCGAGGATCCGGAAGTGCACACCTGGATCGCCGTTTCATACCATGAACTTGGCGAGCTGGACGCAGCCCGTGTCCATTACGAACGCGCGATGAACCTGTTCGGGGACGAGTCCAATCTGTACATCTTCATGTACGCCGGAAATCTTTTTAAACAAATGGGTGATCAAGAAAAGGCTGAAGAAATCTATTCGGCGGGCGTTCGGATGTTGAAGGAAAGACTCGCTGCTTACCCGGACAACTTTCGCATGAGGGATATGCTGGTAAGTCTCTATGCCTGTATGGGAGATCGAGAGCAAATGCGAAGAGAACAAGAGAAGATAATCGTCCCATTCGGGGGATCGCGGGCGTGTTTTTTATTAAAAACGGCCAAATTAAATTTTTGCGGAGCGGTTAAAGGATTTGAGGGAGTAAAAC
>CBDUSG010000773.1:0-1837 GCA_965369575.1 uncultured bacterium
GTGGTCTCCTGGCCCATGACGCGGAACTTGAGTTCGTCCCACACGCCCGGAATCTGTCGGATGCTGTTCTTCGGAAACCTGAGCGAGGCCACGAACGACGATTTGATGGGATAATTGTCGATGATGGCCTTGAGCGTCAGGGCGTTGTATGCGTTGATCCAGAAGGCGATCTTTCCCTCATCGCTCCATGCGTTATAGACGCTGGGAGAGAGAGAGCCGATCGCGCCGGCGAACGCATCGAGCCGTTCCCGATCAGCCTTCAACCCACTGTAGTCAACCATGCCGCTGTCGTCGACATAGGTTTCGAGAACCGTCGCGTAATTCGCGTAGTCGAGATCGCCGCCGGCCTGCCCGGAGGCGTTCGAGGCGGAAAAAAGCGCTCCGATCCCGATCGCCACGGCAACCAGACATCGTTTCCAGCCTGTTTTTGGCATATTTCCGTCCATTTCACCGCTCCTTTATTTAAGATCAGACGAATCATGCCTCTTTTTCATTCAATGCGGCTGGACGACCGTACGGGGCCTTTCCCGCCAAGATATTTCTTATTCAATAATGTGCGCTAAGACGCCGATATCGCAAGAGGATGCAAAGCGTTTATCACGAAGTCGCTGCGACTGCTGAAGCATGGGAAATCGGGGTCTTTAGACCAGTGCGCCACCACACGAGGAGCCGTGCCCGGCAGTGCAGCCGAAACAGTGCTCGCCGGTGACAATTCGGCGCTTTTCAAGGACCGACGGCCTGAAAAGACTTATGTGGTCGGGTGCCCCGTGGTCAACGGTATGACCCAACGCAAGGTTGAAATCGCAGTCGAATAAAGACCCGTCCCACCCGACACTGATCTGATGTCGACACATCAGCCCTTCCACCGTTCGAGGATTAAACGATTCCCGGAGAAGTTTCAAATATTCGCATTCTCTGCTCTGGCTGCGCAGCTCCGAGAGAAACCGTCCGACAGGGATGTTGGTTATTGTGAGAAGATGTGAAAAGAAGACGCCGAACCGCTCGCCGAGCTCGCGACGATAGTCGGACTCCAAAGCCGACTGCTCGGGTGGCAGGCTCGGACCGCCAGGATTATAGACAAGGTCGAGGTTCAGGCGCGGATCGGAGCCATAGCCCAGAGCATTCAGCCGCTTCAAGGCCGCTATGCTTTCTTCATACACTTTTTCGCCCCTCTGGTAACAAACGTTTTCTTCGAGATAGCACGGAAGCGAAGCGACAAGTTGAACCTCGTGCTCGGCGAGCCACTCGGGAAGGTCTTCCATTTCCGATCCGATAAGCGCAGTAAGGTTTGTGCGCGCCTGAACCCTGTGGCCCTCCATGCGCAGGGCCCGGACGAAACGCCTGAAGTTCGGGTTAAGCTCCGGCGCTCCTCCCGTCAGGTCAACGAGGCTGCATTGGATCGTGGATGCGGACCGGAGGACCATTTCCATGACGGACCATTGCATCGTCTCGGTACGCTCGGGCGACGCGGAGACGTGGCAGTGCCGACAGCGCTGGTTGCAGCGAAGACCCAGATTGACCTGTAAAGTCTGGATTTCGAGACTGCGGAGCACATCGCCGACGGCGGGCTCAATTTGTCGATCGAATTCGTTCAATGGCATCTGCTCTGATTATATCCGAGAATCATCATATCCGAGAATCATACCGATGGCCGAGCGGATATCCAATCGGCTTCGTTCCGACAGCTTTCAACTTGGTGTCGTGTCAACCGTAGACTGTTGTTTTCAGCGAGCCGAGAAGCGGTTAGCTGCAAGGCGCATGAGCGCAGGACTAGCCATAGCTATTTCGAGCGAATGCAACACAGCAGATGACCGCCTGTCGACTCGCCCGAAGGGAG
>CBDUSG010000774.1:0-1832 GCA_965369575.1 uncultured bacterium
AGGAAGCTATTTCCATTTTCCTTGCATGGTGGATAGTTCCGATCACAATGCTTTTCTTTTGGTGGCGATATCTTTATCGGCACGGTTGGTACGGTACGGGGCTACACGTGGTATTACTTGGGCTATCCATATTGGTTGGATTCGCATTCTATCGGATAGCCGTCCGCACGCTTAACGGCGAACGGTTGAGAAATCCTCATAATGATACGACACCTGCCCCCGATCCTGATTCGGCAAAAGGTTTCAGGCTCAAATATCGCATTCAAAACGTCATTGGATGGCTCGGGCGTCTCATGGAAGAGCTTCAGCGTATTCTCGAGATTTCCAGATATACTCTTATCCGTCGCGCTGAGATTTATCTGGCTCTGTTACTATTCCTTTCCTTTTCGGCAATTTCCGGCATACCTCGTGTCGGCAGTTGGGCGCGAGCAGATTTCTCCGAAGCAGATGTCTCCACCAAACCCGCGAACTGGACGGGCAAAGAGATAGCTTTGGTCAAAGGGGCCAAGCTCGGAGAGGCAAACCTGAGATATTGTTTGGCAGAGAGCGCCTTTCTGGTTTACGCCGATCTGCGCTGGGCCGACCTCACAAATGCCGACCTTCAGTATGTCGATCTCAAAAATGCCGACCTTTTCGAAGCCGACCTCAGCAATGCCTACCTCAGTGAGGCTGATCTCAGAAATGCCAAACTCAGAAATGCCGACCTCAGAAAAGCCGACCTCGAATATGCCGACCTCAGAAAAGCCGACCTTACAGGCGCCGACCTCAGAAACGCCAACCTTGAAGGCGCCGACCTCAGAAATGCCGATCTATTTGATGCCGATCTCACAGATGCCATACTCTATGGGGCCGACCTTAAAGGCGCCAACCTCATAAACGCTGACGTCTGGGAGGCCGACCTCAGAAATGCCAACCTCGCAGATGCCAACCTCTCTATGGCCGACCTCCGGGCTGCCGATCTCAGCAATATCTATCTCGGAAGTGGCAACCTCAGAAGTGCCGACCTCAGAGGCGCCGACTTCACAAATGCCAAACTCTGGAATGCAGACCTCACAGGTGCCGACCTCAGAGATACCGATCTCAGGAACACAATTGGCCTTACTGAAGAACAGATCAAGGTGGCGATAATAGATGAGAGGACCAAGTTGCCGGAGCGCCTTGAGCATTTGATAGAGGAACCGCTGAAAGCGCAAAAAGAGCGCGAGTCGTCATCGGCTGAAAAGTAAGGCTCAGGAATCGCAGGACTCTCCCTGATTGTTTATCTTTGCTGGTTTGCGCCCGCGGCGAGTCGCCTCTACAAAATCCCCCTTGCCCCCTTTATGGATTCCCGCCTCCGCGGGAATGACAATGAGGATGGGAGAATGACAGTAAGGATAGGGGAATGATATCTGTGTTCATCCGCGTTTATCTGCGGTTATCGCATGCGAGGGCACGGCACGCCGTGCCCCTACATGGGATCGCTTATGCGGCTTGGACATGTCAGCGGCGACTCGCCGCTTCGTGGTTTATCCAAATTTGTTGTTGTTCTTTTCTTTGCGCTCTTTGCGCTCTCTGCGGTGAAAAACAATCTGCGTTTATCCGCGACTCGCCGCTAGATTCGGGACAGTCCCCCGACCCTTTATGGATTCCCGCCTCCGCGGGAATGACGATAAGGATACGGGAATGACAGTGAGGAAGCGGGAAATGAATCTGTGTGAATCTGCGTAATCTGTGGATTCGTCTTTGGGCGCATGCCATGCGCCCCTACAATCTGCGTTGATCGGCGATGATTTTATTAGAGATGCGAAGCATCTCATGTCCGCGGCGACCGGCGAGTCGCCGGTGAGACGGCG
>CBDUSG010000775.1:0-1830 GCA_965369575.1 uncultured bacterium
TCTTCGAAAAGGAAGACGTACTCATCCAGTTAGCCGCCTCATCAAAAGAGCTGGAGGATTGGCTCATCCTGCTGCTTCGGATAGATCGCTTGCAGACCACCAGGATCAGGTCAAACCGCCTCCCGGGCCAATGGACCATGGTGAGCGAGAGATTTCTTGCGAGCGAGGAGTTGCGCGAGCTGGGGAGCAAGGCAGGCGGCCGAATCCGGCGCGGCATTCTGCAGGATATGATGCTCAATCGGCGGAAAGTAAAGATAACATACTACGATTGCGCAGACGAGCAGGTTGCAGAACTTGTCGGAAAGAGCCTTGCCGAAAGAAAAAAATCCATAGGGAGGCGGCTCGTCAGAGGCAGCGGGCCGGTCGTGGTGAGCGTGGAATCGGCATCCGACGACCTGAACGAATACGTAATGAGTTTTGTGAATTGGTAACGCGGGAGGGCTTGCCGCAATACCTTGCTCGGAAAGGCGTTACAAGAGCACGACGGCGCGAGGGCCGATTGAATTCAGGCCCTTTTTGTGCTATTATATGTTGATAGAATGGGCAAGAAGATTATTGCGGTCAATCGCAAGGCCAGGAGGGACTACGAAATCCTCGAGTCCTTCGAGGCCGGCATGGCGCTCAAGGGGACGGAGGTGAAATCGCTCCGTGAGGGCAGAATCAATTTCAAGGACAGCTACGCCAGGGTGCAGGACGGCGAGGTGTTTCTCGTAAACGCGCACATAAGCCCGTACTCACACGGCAACTTGCAGAATCACGACCCGCTGCGCGCTCGGAAGCTGTTGCTCCACAAGTCCGAGATCAAGCGCCTGATAGGGAAAACGGAGGAAAAAGGCCTCACGCTCGTCCCTCTTCGCGCCTATTTCGTCGGCGGACACGCGAAAATAGAGCTCGCGCTCGCGCGCGGCAAGAGACACGGCGACAAGAGGGAGACCATAAAAAGGAGAGAGGCCCAGAGAGACCTGGAAAGGGAGCTCAAGCAGCAAAAGCATCGATGAACAGAGCTGCGGGGGCGAAATGGGTTCGACGGTGATAGTCGTTTCCCGGGTTGCATGCCGAGCCGCCCGCCCACTCGTAAAACGGACGGGAACCTAAATGTAATTGCAGAGCATCAGCTCGCAATGGCTGCCTAACCAAGGCCGCCCGGCCCTCTCGATCTTGCCCGCGGATCGGGAATGGCCGCCGACTAGCGGGATAGCGTCGGCGGGGCGCCCGTATCGCCGACGTGAAAGCTTTCGGGCTGGCGACCGATAAATCCCTCTCGCGGGAGTTAGCGGTCGTGAGAATAAAACGCGAGATAAGCATGTAGACGCCCGTGCGACGGTATTATCGGACGGGGGTTCGATTCCCCCCGCCTCCACCGTGACGCAACAGAGAGCAATGGCCGGGGACAGGCCGGCCGGGAAGTGACATATTGCGGGGCAGAGCAAACAGCACTTGCGCAGGTTCGAGGGCGCCCAGAGTCGTCGCCTTCATGCTGGCGTGCGCCGTCTGGCTCTGCATTCCCGCGAGGGCCCAATCTCTTTCCGAAACCGACTCCACGGCGGGAAAAGTTCTTGTTCCCGAGGCCGCCCGCCATTTCGGAGTCGCAACCTCCTGGAAACCCGACGAGTGGAAACTCTCGCTCATCTATGAAGACCGCCGCGCCGAACTTCTGATCGGCGGCGACCGGCTGATCGTCGACGACTATCTTATCACCCTTTCAACGCCCGTAAAAGCCGCTGACGGAAACGTCACAATGGGACTCGCCGACTCCGCCGATCTGTTCTCGCGCCTCTTGCGACGCGAGGTGACCGAGCGCGAAATCTCTTCGGCGGGCCTCATGCTCCA
>CBDUSG010000776.1:0-1822 GCA_965369575.1 uncultured bacterium
TCCCACATCTGCTTTTTAAACGGTCCAAATCCTTTTTTTCTGGTTTTATAAATGAACTGCTCGTCGGTCTGGCCTTCCTTGCGCTCGTCCGAGTGAGCCTCGTTCAAATGGTCATAGACGGTTTGCCGCAATTCTTCGGGGAAGGCCTCGTGGTCATAGATCATGTTCTGGAAACCGGTTGCGAGATGTATCTCGGCGGTCTCTTTTTCAGGGAAGAGGTGAAACGCGTCATCGGGCAGCGTCGACGCCCCGTGCTGCACCGCGCCGGCCATCCCATGTTCTTCCTGAGAAATCTTCGAGAGTTTTTCGAGCGTATCGAAGTCGACCTGCACTTTCGCGATCGAGCCGTCGGGCAGCGGTATTCCGCCGTGGGTCGTGCCCGTCTGCACGCTTATTTTGCTTATGCCCGCCATGTCGCCTGAGCTGTCCCGCAGCTTTCTGTTGTAGTTGGCCATGAATCCCCGGAGATCTTCGACGGTGCTGTTTTCGGTCCCGACCTCCCCTATCTCGCCGCCGATTGAAACCGTTACGCCCCCGGGCTCGTTCGCGCGGATGAAGATTGTCAGCTCGTGCGTGACGGCGGCGTTGGTCTCCTGCTGGACCTCTTCGGTGGGTTTGCTCAGGTCGACGAGGGTGGAGGAATCGATGTCGATATTGAAAAAGCCGGCCTCGACGGCCTCGGCTATCAGGCTGCGGATCGCGCCCAGCTCATCCTCGGGCGAGGCGGCATATTTCTTGGCGTTCACCTGGAAATGGTCGCCCTGCACAAGCACGGGCCCTGTGTAGCCGCTTGCGAGCGCGGCCCCGAGCACTGCCGTTGTGTACTCGGCCGGCCTCTGCTCTGTGTAACCGATTTCGGACCGCGCTATCTCAAAAATGACGGGACCGACCTTATTCCTGATCGCGGCGCGAAAAATCACGTCGGCAACGTCAAAAGTGAGCCCGCGAATGTTTATCGCCGGCACGGTAAAGCCCGAGCATTCGCCTCGTCCGCGCGCCATATACAGGTCGTGGATGCTGGCGAGTCTCGCGCCGCAGGCGTCGGCGCCGGCCCTAATGAGCCAGCGGCAAAATTGCCGGACGCCCTCGTCCGAATTGAAAATCGAGTTGTAAACCAGCGCGTAGGCCTGCTTTTGGAGGTTTTCTCGGTTTACGACTTTCAGATTCCCGCCCTCAAGCGCCACAACGCCCTCGAGCGACGGTTTCATGCTCTCCAAGCTCTTATGCAGATCGACTGAACCCATTCTTCTTCCCCCTCATATCCACCTGAACCATTGCTTTTTGTCCGGAATAAAAAAATGGGAGACATTTCGCCGCGAAGCGGCGAACCGGGATCGCCCGCGCAGGCGAGCCCAACCAGAATTATATCTCTGCGCAGGGCGTGTGTCAATCGAAACCACTGAAAAACATCCTGCCATATTTCTTCCCGCGGCGATATTCTCTTCATTGGAACGAACTCTGCTTCAACGCTACAGCAGTCGAGCTTCTGGCCGTTTGTGTCTTGGGCGGATACGCCGCGGTCGTCGATGAGGCCCGAGCCCGGTTCGGCCGGAACGGCAGGGCCGCATGCGGAATCTCGGAATTTATGGGGCGGCTTTTCTGATGCGCGCGCCGTGTGTTTGGCGGGTTGACTGGACACTGGAGATAGTGGATTATGCGCTATTTGCGCAATTGCGAGGCTGTGTTGCTGCTATGCGGATCATGACATTTCAGGCAGTCCTTTGAGTCCACGGTTTCAACGTGCTCCCCGAGCCGAAACTGGTTGTGGCAGTAAAAACACAGTCCCCGCCCTTTACGAATGAGAAAATTCGGCTTATCCGAG
>CBDUSG010000777.1:0-1820 GCA_965369575.1 uncultured bacterium
TACTGTGGATTCCCGCTTTCGCGGGAATGACGCAGTTGGCAATGTTGTCCAAAAACAGTAGCGTGAATTGCCGCAACTAGACACTAGTATATGAAGACCGCCCAAACCCGGTCAATTCAGGAAAGGAAGGGATGAGATGAAATCCGGTAGACTGACAAATACTCTTCTTGCTCTTATTTTTCTTGCGCTGGTCGCCCATCTTGTCGTGCCCATGCTGGCGGCTCAAGAGGCGAAGGCCGTGAACTCGGACGCCATTGCTCCCGCATCCATCGCGGCCGGGGCCGGCTTTCCGGCGCTGGACAAGGTGGCCTCCGAGATTGGCGGCGGGCTCAAAGAGATCGCTCGATCGAATCAACAGATTGCGTCTGCGATCAGGGAGCATGCCAGCTCGAGTGACCGCATTGCGCAGTCTCTCGAGGGCGTCGCTACCCGGATAAAATCCCTTGAGCGGAGCGCCCCGGCTCCCGCGCGCGCTCGAACGAGCGAGCCCGTCGAGGAAGAGGAACTCGAAGAGGGCTGGTGGCAGGGACAAATTCCGGAATAGGAATCCACTCCGGCATCAGAGCCTGGGGGGGGGGAGACTTCCACCCCGGGGCTGGCGCCGCATCCAGAAGTCATTTTCGAGAACAACGTGCGGAGAGTCTCTATGAAAAGGGTCGCCGTAGCCGTCGCGCTTACCGCCCTGCTTGGAGTCGTTGCATGCGGGTCGGCGCAAAACCGGAAAATGCCGCAGGCGCCGGACATAAATATATTCAAATCGTCCGAGAATATTCACACATATCAGGCCGACTACGACACGGCGTTCCGCGCGGCCCTGGATGCGCTCAGGCGAATCGACAACAGCAGCGCCAAGTATGTCAAGCACAGCGAGGGAATCATCATATTCAAAAAACCCGATGACTCCGGTACGACCAAGGCGAAAATTGAAAAAATCGGCGAAGAGATCACGAGCGTCGAATTGTCGTCCAAAAACCGTCGCAAGTACTGGATCGATGGAGGCGACAAGGCGACGACGGACGCCTTTTTCGCGGAACTCGACAGACTGCTGGGCGTTGTAGCGCCTGCCGGGGAAGACACAGCCGAGGACGATCCCGAAAAAGCCGCTGAAGCGAAGCCTCAGGCCCGGAAAACGCCCGACAAGGGCCAGCTGCAGAGCAAGCTTCGACGGGAACTTCGACTCGGGGATGAGGAAGGATTCCTCGACTGGCTGTCATATGACGAGCTGGCCTCGCTCGACAGGGCACTGCAATCATACGGCTCGGTTTCCTCCGAAAATAAAAAACTGACGCGAAGATGCGCCGCCTGCTACATCGATCTGGCGCGCCTCCATCATAACGACGGCCAATACAGCCGTTCGGCCGACGCGCTCAAGATAGCGATCTCCATCGAGCCTGACAATGCGTTGGCGCACTGCAATCTGGGCGAGGTCTACAAGCATCTCGGCCTGTACGATGAAGCCGTCAGCGAGCTTAGTCGGGCGAAGCGTCTCGATCCCGGGCTTCCCGACACTTTCATCAACCTCGGCATCATCTACGACGATTACATCAGTGATGATCGAAAGGCTCTCGAAAACTACAGGAAATACCTCGAACTAGGCGGCTCCGATGAGCAGGTGGCCGAGTGGATAGCCGCGATAGAGAAGGGCGCCTGAGTTTCGACGACCCGGCCGGGCTTGACCCGGACCAGAGTATTGTCGGGCGCTTCACGCGCGTGTGTCGCATCCGTTGAATAGGTGACATAGTTGGCGTTAAAGGCAGGGCAGGGGAGCGTACAACCATGGAGGTGGCAAGATGGCAGTTGCGTGAGTAACGGAAATTATC
>CBDUSG010000778.1:0-1806 GCA_965369575.1 uncultured bacterium
CGCCCAGGCCATCGAGGACCAGGTCCACGAGCCGGCTGACATAGTTCTCGCTGTCCAGGCAAATCTCTTCGATTCGCGGCTGCAAATCGGGCAGCCACGCGTGAACGTCACCCGCCTCGACCCCGGCATCCTCAGCCGAACTCCCTGTCCTGTCGGATAACATCTCGGCCATTTCGATCGCCTCGGCGCGCGCGAGGCCGCCAACGCGCACTTTTTCCCCCTCGACGGTCCGGATTTCAAGGCGGCGACCGAAGGGTGAATCCTTGAGCGCCACCTCGGCTATCTCTTCCAACTTTATCTCTCCGACGCTGAAACGGAAAGGATTTGGAAAGCCGCGCTTGAGGTACAGCAACGAATCACCCGCGACGCCCGCGTTCCCGAACGCGCGCTGTGCGTCGGTGTTCTGAAAAAGGGCTTTGCTCATGCCAAGCCGTCTTTCCTCAGATCAGCGCTGTAATCTGGATTATGGGCAGCCACATCGAAATGACAATGAATCCCACTGCGAAGCTCATCAGGATCAACACCGAAGGCTGGAAAAATCGGCGAAAGATGACGAGCGTGCGCTCTATCCGCGTTCGCTCAAATTCCGCGAGGGCGCGAAAGCTCTCCGCCAACGATCCGCCTTGCTCGCCGACCGAAACGAGCCATACAAACGTCGGCGGAAAAGCCCTGTGCCGGGCGACCGAGTCGCTCAGGGATTCGCCCTTGCGAACGTCGATGCTCACCTTATCGGCCGCGTCCCGCAGTGGAGGATAAAACGCTTCGGTCTCGCAAAGGGACAGGGCCTCCGGCGCCGGCAATCCGGACTCAATCAAAAGCGACATCATTGTGGAGAAATATAGCAGATCATAGCGGCGCGCCATGTCGCCGACACCGGGAATCCGAACGAATATCCGCCCGAACAGGTCGACCTCCCTTCTGAGCGCGAGAAAAACAAAGAGCAAGATAAAGGAGAGCCATATCAGCGGGAGCAGAACCAAGGATGCCGACATGAAAGCGTGGCTCAGGTCTACGATCGTCTGCGTTGAAGGAGGCAGGGCGCTGCCGAGGTCACTGAAAATCTCGGCAAAAGTCGGCACGACCTTGATAAGCATGAAGGCCGTTATCACGCAGCAGAAAAACAGAACCAGAACGGGATAGGCCGTCGCGCCCGCTATCTTCATTTTGAGGGTCAGGGCGTCTTCCTGCCGGGTGTCGAGGGTCTTGAGAGCGCCAGCGAGCGTGCCGGTCCGCTCGCCCGTCTCGATAATTGCACGAAAATCTTTGGGAAACACCAACCGGGACTGCCTCGACAAGGCCTCTGAAAGCGTGCAACCCTCTTCGAGTGCTTCTTTGATCTTTCGCAGCGAATACCTGAATCGCCTGGGATAGTCGGCTATGCAGGCCTCGACCGAATCCGTGAGAGAGAGCCCGGCATCGACATGTGAAGCCATCTGGCTGAGGAAAAAGTGTCTCCATTTGCGGCCACCGGTCCGAATCCGAGGCAGGGGAAACGAGGGCAGCCACGGGAAGATGTCCCTGTTCATCAGCTCTCTGAATTTCTCAAAGGCCATACGCCTACCAACTCCCCATGTGCTGCGAGAGAGAATAGAGAGGATAAAACAGCGAGGCGCCCACTGCCACGATGACCAAGCCGACCGCGAACAGCAGCGCCGGCTCAAGCGTTGACAAAACCATCTGCGAGGAAAAATCGAATTTGTTCTGACATATCTGCCGCGCCTTGTCGAGAGAGCCGATCAGATCGTCTCCCGCCTCGCCGTTCCTGACTATCCAGGCGACCTCCAGGGGAAACAGGGGCTGCTTGAC
>CBDUSG010000779.1:0-1804 GCA_965369575.1 uncultured bacterium
CGGAGGCCGGCTACCCCGTCCGCGCGGTCATCATGCCGCTGATCCCGGTTCCTGATTGGGAGGAGAAGTACGGCCGATTCCTCCGGGATTTGCTCTCGCGCGTGCCTATCCAACGCCTCACACTTGGCGGAATCTGCAGTTACCAGAATGCGCGGGGACTCATGGAACGCAAGCTCGGCCAGGAAAACGCGATCTCCGATAATATCGCCGAGGACAAAACCGCCAACGACGGCCGCGCGCGTTACGACGGCAAGCTCCGAGTTAGCATGTACACACATCTGCTTCGAGTAGCGCAGAAAATTCGGCCGGACCTCGAACTCGCGCTTTGCCTCGAAGACCAGATTGTTTGGAAAGCAGTTAATACGGAAGTGCCTTTGGGGAACTGCAACTGCATCCTGTAGCGGAGCGTCATGGGAAGAGGAGCGTCTGGATGAGCGAAAATTTGTATGCGGAGAAGCTCGAACATTTCAAGAAGAACGAGCAGCCCGAGGCCGTGCTTCTGATAGCGGATGCGCCGAACTTGATCAACATAGTCGTGTCGTGGACCAACACAAAGGTCGCGCGCGCAAAGAAGCTCGTCAAGCTCCGTGGCGCAGCAGTGTATTACGTTGCCTGCAATGGTGATGGGCGTCGAGGCGCCACCGACGCTGGCCGTGCCAACGTCAACGGGGATGCCGTTCTCAGCGGCAATCAGAAGCTGATCGACGTGGTCCTTGAAATATTGCAGCGGCAGCGGGGTGACACCGTGAGAGAAATAGGGCTTCTGCCTCAGTTGGTCGGCTCCGCCTCTGATAGCGGAGGCCATCTCGATTGCCGCTTCAAGCGCTAGGGTTTTTTCACAAAGGTAGCTCAACGGCTTTGTCGTATTCGCGACCATCACGGCGAACTCCTCAATTTCGCCGAGGACATCCGGCCTTTCCGTCATTTTACAGGGCAGGCACACTCCATCCATTTCGGGAAGCGCATCGGCCACGCGGGTGATGGCGGCAAGGTCTTCTTTCGTGCTGGATCTCCTCTCGCCCGTCTCGGGATCTATCATGTAAATGCAGGTCATTCCGGGCATGAATGTGGAGTACTGGTCGCTGTCTACGACACATTCCGCGCCCGATCTGTCCCAGAGCCTATAGCTCTTAGCCACAGACTCGATAGAGGCTTCCACCAAGTCGGTGGGAAATCTTACGATTCCCTCGTCGGAAATATCGCATCCGGCCCCGGAGAAAAGGTCGAAGGCTTTCAGGTGAGGCTCGAACTTGACGCCGATCTCGCGCATCAGCTCGAAAATCGCTTCCGTCATTTTCTGCACGTCCGCATCCGTTAGAACGTCATACGGAGGTATGGTGCCGGCATAAGTCGTCCAGTCAGTCATAACGGAATCCCTCCCCCAAAACTCTGCATTTCCTTTCCATTCGAACTACACCCGGCCGGGGCGTATGTGCTCCATCATCTGTTTTACGTGGTAGGGGACTTCACCGTCGACGATGAGGTCGGCTAGGATTTCGCCCATTCCCACGCTCAGCTGTATTCCGAATCCGCCCCCTGTGGCAAAGTAGCCGTTCTCCCAGTCGGGGAGGCGACCCAGTATTGGCTTGACATATGTGGGGCCCGGCGCATATGCCACGACATCGCCCCTGTGCTCAATCAGCTCGGCGTCCTTCAGGCTTGGGAGCAACTCGATTGCGGCCGCCACGGTTTTTTCGACCGCATCGTCCGACAACGTAGCATCGAAATCGGGCCGCGCCATCCCTTCGTAATAATCGGATCGAGATACACCCTCCTGCTCTCCCGACAGGATAATGTCACCGTT
>CBDUSG010000780.1:0-1803 GCA_965369575.1 uncultured bacterium
TAACGAAAACCGTCTTATCCGCCCGCCGAGTTTTTCCCCGTTTGAAAACCGTTCTTTTCGCACTCGCGCTCTGTTGCCCGCAGACCGTCTCCTTCGCGGCGGAACTCGCCTCGCGCGCGCCGCCGTTCACGCTGGTCAGTCTGACCGGCGAATCGGTTACACTGACACCTCCCCCCAGGGGAACTCTCCTCATCCTGTATTTTTTCGACCCATCCGACGAGGCCATAGATATCCTTGCCGGCCTCAACGAAGCGATAACCCGTAATCCGAAGGCGCTGTCGCTGCTCGCGATCGCCCGCGGGAATATCGAGGATTTGAAGGCGTCGCTGGCCCCAAGAGACGAGCTTTATCCTGTCGTGCTCAATGACAAAAAGGGTGTCACCTTCGCCTACGGACTCAGGGGGAAACTGCCGGCGGCGGTGATTGTCGGTCCCGACACGAGGATTGCAGCCGTGCTGGCGCCCGTCGCCACGGCGCAGAAAGTAGTGCTGGCTTCGGCGGACACATTCATCTCTCTCGGATTTCCGGACCAGGCGGGCCGCCTTTATCGGTCTGCGTCCAAAGACGGACCCGGCGCCGGCAAGGCGGCGCTCGGAGATGCCTATGCCCGGGTGCTGGCCGGCGATGGCGCCGCCGCGCGCCAGACGCTCAACACCATGAAGGGCGGCTCCTCTCCCATATCTTCCGAGGCTCACGCCGCGCTCGGATTTCTCGAATTCAGGCTCGGCAGGGACAGCGCCGCGCTCGCCGCATGCGGGCGGGCCACGGGCAGAGGATTCGCCGAGTACGTCATGGGCAAGACCAACGCGCGGGCCGGCCAGTGCCGGGCCGCCTCTTCCCTTTTCACCCGCGCGCGAGACGGCCGGTTCGCATTCAAATGGCAGGAGGCCGTCACGCTCGGCATGGCCGCGAGGGTCGCCGAAGATCGCGCCGATGTGCAGGCCGCGCTCGATTCATACAAGAAGGCGGCTGCGCTGGCGCCGCTGAATCCCACGATCAACGCCAACCTGCTGTCGCTTCACTGGCGCGGCGGGAATTTTCCGGCGGCGGTCAGGTACGCTGCAATAATCAAGTCCATCGAGCCGGACGACCCCCTCATCATTACTCTCGTCGGCGAATTCGAGGCCGAGCGCGAATTCCGGGGCAATGCCGCCGCCCGAAAGCGCCTGAAGAGGAAGGTGAGCGCGGGCGCGAAGCGGGCGGGTCGGCCACGGACGATCCTCGTTCCCGATCTTACCGCCACCGATTGTTCTTTCGAGTTGAGATTGCTCCCGACGGCCGCCGCCGGCCTGCTGAAGCTGAACCTCGAGGAGGGCGGCTCGCTCGCGACGATCTCGCGGCCCGAGATGCTGGCAGCCGCCGAGCAGCTCGGCATTCCCCAAAAAAACCCGATGAAGCCCGACCACCTTCTGAAGCTGGCAAAAGCGCTCTCGGCCGGCCTTGTGGCCACCGGCGAGGTGGGAACGCACAAGGGCGAGTACTTCGTCAATGTGCGTATAGCCGAGGCGCCATCGGGCAAAGTTATCGCGGTCGCTTCAGAGAGAATAGTGTCGGTGGACGAGCTGCCGACCGCCATCCGCAAAGCGGCCTCGCAACTGAAAGAGAAGCTGGCCGCCGCCCGCGCCCGCTGATCGACCCACCGGCGTCGATCCGCTCGATGTCCGGACTTCCATACCTTTTCTCCGCCGAGATTCCGGCCGATTGACATTCCAGTAAAACTGCTGATACGATTTACGCTGAGGCAACCAATCTGGCAGGCATAAACGTTGATCTCAAATGTATGCGAGCGCCTGTCCGCCGGCC
>CBDUSG010000781.1:0-1801 GCA_965369575.1 uncultured bacterium
CTGAAACTCCGGAATCTTCATCATTATCGGCCTGTTCAGGCGCGACTCGTATTCGTGCAGTTCCATGGCGATCCCTCTTCGATCATGAGCCCAAAGGGCTGCGTCGGCGCGGGCGGGCGATGTGTCCGGCCAAAAAAAAAGCCCTCAAAAGAGGGCTGTCCACCTGCTAAACTCCTTCATAGGAGGCCTTTTGGGCGGTCTCTTGACCATTTACACCTCACCGCTCCCTGCCGGCTCGGGGAAATCCAGTTTAATTCTCGTCCCCGTCTCGGCTATTATACTCGCGCCCGCGCGAACTGTCAAGGTCGAAATTTATGTGGCCGGTACATATCGGGATATGGGCTGAAATGCCTCGAAAGACGCGCAAAGGCCGGGGAATATGTTTCCCGAGGTTCGCCGCCCGCTGCCTATCTGACGATGATCTTGAAGAATCTCGGCCGATAGATGTCGGCGTATTGGAAATGGTCGAGGAAAAAGAATGAGTTGACGTTGTAGCTGATGAGCAGCTCGCCCGGCCCGGACAGATGCGGATGCGCCTTGGCGTTATAGACGAACACGCCGGGCAGCATCGCCGGCTCGGGGCACTCGTATACGGCTCGTATTCTCCCGAAAGGCCCCCAGGGGGTGTCTCCCACCCGAACGCCAACCTTGTTGGTGATCTGATCGATCTGAAAGACCATTACGTACTTGCCGTTTGGCAGCGGGCTGACGCTCAGCTCCACGGAAGCGCGGTTTGCTATCGGCGCCGCACGCTCGATATCCGGAACCCATGCGTTGCCGTCGAAGAAAAACCACAGGTCGACATGAGGAAAGTCTTTCTCCGGCACGCGCGCGACCATGACTTTCTTGTCATTCGGGTTTGTATCCTCACGGGTGCCGTAGATGTAGATGAAGCCGTCGGGGAAAGGCGCGCCCGCAGCCTGGGTCTTGGGCATGATCGAGCCTCCGTAGACTATCGCTCCCTTGTTTCCGGACGGAGGGAGAGAGAGCGGAACTTCGCGCTGGATGTGGTCGTCGAACGGGGGCCGGCTGCCGGGAGGTATCTCGATCATCGTTAAGCCTTCACGAAAGATAAACAGGACGGGATCGGTGCGAAATCGCGAGGCAAACAGGTAGACCGTACCGTCGAGCGCGATGCCGTCCTTCAACCAGTACCACTCGTCGGGTCTCGCCCCCGGCACCTCGGGCGCGAACATGGCCTCCGGCTCTCCGGAGCGGTCGCGGGCGAAGAAGAAATCTATCGCCCACGGCGCCGGCGTTCCCGCCGGAAGGAAGCCGATCGTATTGTTTACGAGGACCGATCCCGCTTCGCGCCTGCCGTCGCGGGTGACGCGCCCGATGAAGGTGTCGCTGAAGACGAGCAGCGTGTCCGTCCGCGCAAATGCGCCGTGTGACTCATCCTGATTCAATGGTATCGAATAGATGCCGTCGGCGCCGGTCCAGCCGATGTCCCGATCGAACAGGGCGTCCCATTCGGGGGCCGGCTCGACAACGAAACTCTGCGCAAAGGACGTGCCCGCAAATCCGATAATTGCAATGATAAAAAAAACTCCCAGCATATTTATACGCATACAAACGCCTCCTCAAAAAATTGTTTCCCCTCTTTTTTAATTATACATGGCTGGCACGCAACTTGCCATACATTTCACATGATACCGCCCCGTTTTTCCCGGGTTTTCGCGCCGATCGGGGCCTTTCGTGGCATAATTGAATGGATTTTGACCTGGTGTCGTGGCAGCCGTATTCTGGGGCCGAACAACATATACGGTTGACACGACACCAGATACGTACAACGTGGATG
>CBDUSG010000782.1:0-1785 GCA_965369575.1 uncultured bacterium
CGAGACCTCGCGCGTGACTCCCGCGTTGTGCGGGGTCAGCAGGATGTTGTCGGCCTTGCGGAGCGGGTTGTCGGGCTTCGGCGGCTCGTCCCTGAACACATCGACGGCGGCCCCTCCTATCAATCCCCTGTTGAGCGCCTCGGCCAGCGCCGCTTCGTCGACGATGTCGCCTCGGGCCGAATTGGTGAAAAGAGCGGACGATTTCATCATCTCGAACTGTTTTTCGCCCATCATGTCCCTGGTGACATCGGTCAGGGGCACGTGCATCGAGACTATGTCCGATTCGCGAAGCAGTTCCTCGAACGGGACTTTTTTCACGTTCAGCTCAGTTTCCAGCTCGGGCGGAAAATCCAGGATGTCGTGGTAAATGACATTCACTTCGAATCCGATGAGCCTGCGCGCGAGAGCCTGGCCGATCCTGCCGAGCCCGACTATGCCGACCGTCTTTTTCCATAGCTCGAAGCAGCCTTTGAAGAGCAACTCGCTCATTTTCCACTCGCCCTGCTTCATCGACACGTCGCTCTCGGAGAGCCTTTTCAGGAGCGCGATCATCGCCATCACGGCGTGCTCGGCCACGGCGACCGAGTTTGCGCCGGGAATATTGGCGACCGGCACACCGCAAGCCTTCGCGGCCGCGAGGTCGACGTTGTCGAAGCCGGCGCCCAGCCGCTGTATCAGCTTGAGCTTTCCGGCCGGCTCGATGAGTTCCTTTCCTATCCACTCGAGGCCGACGAGGTACAGGTCCGAATCGGGCGCGTGCTCGAGCGCCTTTGCCACGTAGGCGTCGCCCTCGATCTCCGAGGAGACGATCTCATATGTCCAGCCATCCGGCAGGTTGGACTCAACCAAGAACTGCGCGCTCGGATTCACGAAGCAGAGTATCTTCATTTCGGCTCTCCTTAACAGATGTCCTCAAAAGAACGGGCAGCCCCGCGACAATAGGGCGGAGGGCGTTTCCCGAGCGCCCCGTCAAACGCCCGACCGGAACAGCTCGGCGGCGATGCGATTGCGCAGAATCTGCGGCGTTCCACCGCCGAAGGCCAGCCCGCGCGCGTCGCGCCACAGGCGTTCCACCTCGTACTCCTTCATGTAGCCATAGCCGCCGTGTATCTGCATCGCATCGTTAATTACGCGCTGTGCCATCTCGTTAGTATAACACTTGGCGATGGCGGCCTCTTTGGCGGCCGGCTGCTTGTTGTCCAGTTTCCATGCGGCATTAAATATCAGAAGCCGGGCCGCCTCTATCTGGGTTGCCATGTCGGCCAGCATCCATTGGATTCCCTGAAAACGCGCCAGCGGCCGGTCGAACGCCTCCCGCTGCTGGACATAGGCGAACGCCTTTGCGAAAGCGCGCTCGGCCATTCCGAGGCACGCGGCGGCGTTGCCGCACCTCTCTGCGTTGAACGAGCGCATCATCAGCTTGAAGGCCTCGCCTTCGGCCACCATGAGATTATCCTTCGGGACTATGCAGTTGTCAAACACTATCTCGTTGGTCGGCGAGGCGTCGAGACCCATCTTGTCTTCGCGCTTGCTCACGCTCAGGCCCGGAAAATCTTTCTCCAGCACAAACACGCTGATGCCCCCTTTGCGCTGTGAAGGATCGGTCTTGGCGAGCGTAACAAACACATCGGCCGCTTCGGCGTTCGAGATAAAGCATTTTGTGCCGTTCAGGACATAATTGTCTCCCTCGAGCACGGCGGAGGTTCTCATCGCGGTCGCGTCCGAACCCGCGTTCGGTTCAGTCTGCGCGTAGGCGCCGAGCTTCTCGCCGCTCGCGAGCGCGGG
>CBDUSG010000783.1:0-1770 GCA_965369575.1 uncultured bacterium
GAGGAAACAGAGGCCAGAGAGGCGGCGGAAACGGCCGAGATGGCCAGGGCGGAGGAGGAGGCCGCCGGGGAAAAGGCACGGCTTGAGGAAAAGCAAAAAGCGTTCGAGGCATCGCTCAGGGGAACCCGCTCCGAGCGAGAGAGCCTTGCCGCTCGTGTGGACGTTTCGCTGCTCAGCCAATACGACAGGATTCGCGCCCGAAAAGAAGGGCTGGCGGTGGCCCAGATAAACGATGAGTCCTGCGGCGCGTGCTTTATGGCGCTTCCCCCGCAAATAGTGAACGAGGTGATGGGCGCCGCCATCAGAATCTGTCCCAGCTGCAACCGCCTGCTTTACTGGCTCAACCAATAGATTTCACCGGAGGTCCGCGCCCAAAGTGATTGCGGGCTGTATGCCGCGGAAATTCAGGGCGGCGCAAGCAGGGCCGCCCCGGCATTCGCGGCTTTGGATTACACCCCCATGAGTTCCCTCGACTACCTCTTATCTTTTCAGCGTTTCGGCATCAAGCTCGGGCTCGATAACATCACTCGGCTGCTCGAAGGGCTGGGCAATCCACATCAGGAGTTTCCCGCCATTCACGTCGCCGGCACGAACGGGAAGGGCTCGGTAGCCGCCTTCGTTCATTCGGCGCTTATGGCAATGGGGTATACGGTGGGAATGTTCACCTCGCCCCATCTTGTCGATTTCTCCGAGAGAATAGTTGTCAACGATGCCCGCGTCGAAGATTCCGAGATCGATGCGCTCGTCGAGGCCATCAGGCCCGTCATCGGCGAGATGCAGGACGATTCTCAATTCGAGCATCCCACTTTCTTCGAAGCCGTTACGGCCATGGCTTTCCTCCAGTTTGCGCGCAGGAACGTCGACTTCGCCGTCGTCGAGGTCGGAATGGGCGGCCGCTTCGACTCGACAAACGTCGTGAGGCCCTGCGTCACGATCATCAATAACGTGCACATGGAGCATTGCGATTATCTCGGCGACACACTCGAGGAGATAGCCGTCGAAAAGGCCGGAGTCATCAAGGCCGGCGTCGATGTCGTGTCGGCCGCGCGAGAGCGCGAGGTCAGGCGCGTGATCGACGCGAGGGCAGGGGAGTGCGGTGCGACGGCGTACTACTTGTCGTCGGATTTCCATTTCAAAACGCGTCGCGGCCCGTTCCCCATCCAATGGATCGACTTCACGAGTCCGTGGACTACGCTTACCGACGTCGAGATAAGCCTTCCCGGCGGATTCCAGGCCAAGAACGCGGCAGTCGCGCTGATGGCGCTGGAAACGATGCAGCGCAAAGGGCTCGTATCGCCCGATGAAGGCGCACTGCGCAAGGGAATGGCCGAGGCGAGCTGGCCCGCGCGCATGGAGAAGCTGGCCGATTCACCGCTGATCATCCTCGACAGCGCTCACAATCCTGACGCAATGAATGCTTCCGTCGGCGCGGTGCGCGAACTTTTCCCCCAGCGCAGAATCGTATCCGTCGTGGGCATGCTTTCGGACAAAGACGTCGCCGGCGCGCTCCGGGCGTTGCGCGAGCTGGGCGACACCATCATAGTGACACAGGCCGATTACGGGCGAGCATTGCCCGCGGATCGTCTTGCCGATGAGGCGCGAGCGTTTTTTACGAGCGTCGCATGCGAATCTACGATAGCGGCGGCCATGCAGCGGGCGCTTGATATGGCGTCGCCGGCTGATATGATCCTCATAACCGGGTCGCTTTTCAACGTTGCCGAGGTAAGGCGTTTTATGAGCGAGAGGTTCGCCTCGCATTCATGAATCCGG
>CBDUSG010000784.1:0-1760 GCA_965369575.1 uncultured bacterium
GCTCGGGCAGGGCCGGCGCCTTCTTCGCCAGCCGGATGATCCTGCCTTCTTTCGGTTCCGGCGCAGGCTGTTTCTTCTCGGGCGGCTCACTCGGCTTTTTTTCTCGAACGACCGGCGGCTTCGCCGGAATTTGCGGCTGCTCAGACGGCTCCGGCGGAATATGCTCCTTCGCTATCGGCTTCGGTTGTTCCTTCTCAGGCTCGGCAGACAGTTTTGCCGGCTCGTCCTTCTTGGCGGTTGGGGCGGGGCGCGCCGTGCTCTCGGCGGATGGTTTCTCCGGCGGAGTGCTCTTCACCGGCATCTCGGGCCTGGGCTCGGGCTTCGGAGGACTGAGAGGCTGCGCGATGACGGCCTTCGGCCGGGTGTCCTTTGAATCCTCGTTCCTGCCTTCCATGTGGGGCGAGTCCTCAAGCTTTTTCTCGCCCTTGAACTTATCCTGCGCGCGCGTATTCTTGTCGGATATGAGATCGGTCTTCTTCGGAGGCTCGGGCGTTTCGGCCGATGCGGGCGTGTCGATCATTTCGAAACGGACGACTTTCGGCTTGGGCTTACTTGCGACGAGCGGCTTCGGAGCGGCCAGTATCTTCTGGGCGACCGGCTCCCTGTCCAGCGCCGCGAAGGCGCCCGCATGGATCAGTGCGGACAAGAGAAGGGATATCTTGAACGAACGAGAAAGCGCCACGTGACGGGCTCCTGCAAAAAGCCGGTTTGAATGCGCGTTTACCGGGATTGCGCGCTTTGTCGACGCCTACGTCATGAGCATATCCGGGATATGCGTCAGGCGGTCGACCTCGAATTCGGGCCGGTAGTCGCCCAGCGGCTTCAGGCCGCGCCGGTTGTACCAGACCGGGCAAAGGCCGGCGTCGCGCGCCCCCATCACGTCGGCCCCGTACATATCGCCGACGTGCGCCGCCTCGCGCGCAGAGATGCCCATCTGCTCGAGCGCCAACTCGAAAATCGCGGGCGACGGCTTGCCAACTCCCACAACGGTGGAATCTATGATTATCTCGAAATACTTGTCGATGCCCATCTGCTCGCATTTCTCGCGGCAGGTGCCGTCGTTATTCGATATCATCCCGAGACGACAGCCTTTGCTTTTCAGCGCATCGAGCGTCTCCAGCGCGCCCTCTGAAAAGACCCGCTCGTAGACGTCATGCTCGAACTTTTTGATTATCTCGGGCAACATCGTCGGCCAGTCGATATCGACACCGAGGCATTGCGCGAAATAATCCAGAAATCTCATGAGAAACCTGCCGTCGCCGTCGACGGCGCCGGAGCTGATTTCCACGTATACGAGGTAGTCGGCCTTCGTGAAGGCGTTGACGACATCGGAATACTCGCACTCGTACCCGAACTCGCCCAGCATGCCGGTCACACGCCTGAGATATGTCGGCCGGTTCTCCACAAGCGTATCGCCAAAGTCGAAAAAGACCGTGGAAATTCCTTTTTCACCGGTCATCGTTCACATCACCGTCGCAATTCTGGGCTCGTTCGTCAGCTCGTCTTTCTTCTCTTCGACGCGCTCGATTATCGGATCGAGCTCCTCCAGCATCTTGTCTTTATCGCCCATGAGTTTTCCGAAAACGGGCACCAGGTTGGAAACGTGATCGCTGTGAAACTCCGAGCTTATGCCCTCGAAGCACTCGATGAGCAGCCGCTCCTCGAGCAGCATCTCGAGGATGTTCGGCGGCTTGTACTCGCCGTTTTCGTAAGCCTCGTAAAGCGGCGTGCCGGGAATCAAGGTCATCGTGCGCACACGG
>CBDUSG010000785.1:0-1757 GCA_965369575.1 uncultured bacterium
TGCGCCTTGCAGCTAACCGCTTATTGGCTCGCTGAAAACAACAATATACGGTTGACACGACACTAGCCGTGAATCAGGGGCGGCAGGCATCTGACGCAGACCCAGACGCTTTTGCCTTCCGTGCGGCAAGGTATCAGGACGGTCTGCGCCTCGGGCGTCGCGCACCTGAAGCATTCGATTGCGCTGGGATCGGGGGCCTTCTTTTCCATGTGTTCCTCCACCGCGGCATGCGAGAACGGCTCGGCCGCGCGTTCCTCGACGGTCATGGCGCCCTCGGGGCAGACACCGAGACAAAAGCCGGCGCCGTCGCAAAGCACATCGCCGACGAGGCGCGCCTTGCCGTCGACGATCTCGATAGCGCCCTCGGCGCAAGGCGTCACGCAAGCGCCGCAGCCGGTGCATTTTTCTTCATCTATGCTCACGATTTTTCGCTTGACAAGGGTCATGGTCCGATTCTCCTTTCCGGTACTTTATATATTATAGAGCCGCGGACGATATTTATCTATGACAGAAGTCACACGAAAGGCCGTTCCTGGATGGAAATTGACCGCGTATGCGCGACAAACTCATGCGGTGGGCGCTTCTTCGGCGGAAAAAGAGGTCCTTATCTTGTATTCCTTCATCTTGCGCCAGAGGGTCGAGCGCGAGACGCCGAGCTTCTGCGCGGCGAGCGTCTGATTTCCGTCGCATTTAATCAAGGTCTCGCCAATCAATCGCTCCTCCATCTCGGCAAGCGATATGAATTCGGGCGCGCGCGTCCCGGCCTCGTGGGCGGCTTCCGCCACGGCCTCTTCCACCCCTTCCGGAAGCGCGAGCATGGGTTTTCTTATCGTCTGCATGTACTCGGGAAGGTTCGAGGCGCGGATGACGTCGTCCTCGGCCATTATGACAGCGTGCTCGATTATGTTCTCCAGCTCGCGGACGTTGCCGGGATATTGGTAGTTCGCAAGCACGAATTGCGCCTGGCGGTCCATGTCGTTGATGCTCCGGTTGAATCGACGATTGAACTTCGAGATGAAGTACCGTATGAGCGAGGGAAGCGAGTCCATCCTGTCGCGCAGGGGAGGAATCCGTATCTGTATGACATTCAGGCGGAAAAAAAGGTCCTCGCGGAACCGTTTTTCGGCTATCGCGACGCCGAGGTCCTGATTCGTGGCCGCGATTATGCGCACGTTCACCTTGATTATCCTGTTTTCGCCGAGGCGGCGGATTTCCTTGTTCTGCAATACTCTGAGGAGCTTGACCTGCGTCATCACGGGCATATCGCCGACCTCATCGAGGAATATCGTGCCGCTGTTAGCCTCCTCGAAGAGTCCGCGCCGGTCGCTGACCGCGCCCGTGAACGCGCCTTTCGCATAGCCGAAAAGCTCGCTCTCGAGGAGCGTCTCGGGCAGCGCGCTGCAGTTGAGCGCCAGAAAAGCCTTGTCGTACCTGTTGCTCGTGCGGTGGATATGCTCGGCGATTATCTCCTTGCCTGTGCCGCTTTCGCCGAGCAAGAGCACCGTGCTGTCCGTGGGCGCGACCTTCGTGGCGAGGTTGATCATCTTGCGGATCGTCGGGCTGTCGCCCATCATGTCGATAAAAGCCGAGCGCTCGTACTCGCGAAACGCCATCGAACGCTCGAGATTCTTGAGCGCGCTGCCCACCCCGTGCAGCAGGTCGCCGGTGTCCAGCGGCTTGACGAAATACATGTATGCCCCGCGCCGCAAAGCTTTTACGGCTGCCTCTATATCCTCGATGGCGGTTATTAGCAATAT
>CBDUSG010000786.1:0-1754 GCA_965369575.1 uncultured bacterium
GTTCTCTCTGTTTGTTCAGGACCAGTACAACCTGCTGGATGACATGACGCTCACGACCGGAATCAGGTTCGATTCCCATCCGCTGACCGGCGTGCACTTTTCGCCGCGCGCAAGCCTCGTTTACGAACCCTGGGAGAGCCACATTTTCCGGGTCTCCGTCGCACGCGCGTTCCGCAATCCTTCATTCATAGAATCGTATCTCGACCTCGACATACTTCTGGTTCCGCCGCCTCCTTTCCCGATCACGCTCAGCTCGTTCGGCAATAGGGACCTCGATGCCGAAGAGATCACCTCGTTCGAGCTCGGATACCAGACGAGGCTCCTGGACAGCAAGATGCACTTCAAGGTGGATACCTTCTACAATATTCTGGATGAGATCATAGAATTCCGCCAGGTCGACACCACCCTGCCGCCACCGCCCCCGCCGTTTGTCCTCGACTTCGCCAATGAAGGCGGGGCCGTCGCCTACGGGGGCGAGATCAGCCTTGAATATCATTTCTCGGAACGGCTGATGTCTTACTTCAATTATTCTTACCAGGAACTGAAAGCCCGCGACGATGGGATTCAATTTCAGCTTAATGAAGATGGGGATGTCATAGATTCTTCTCCGACACACAAGATCAACGCCGGAGTTTACGCCGAGCTCGAAAACGGCCTGAACGGTTCGATCGACCTGAATTATGTGGACGAGATGGCCTTTGGGTTCTTCGATTCCACATCGACACCCCTTCCGTTTCAGCCCACGGTTGTCGAACTGGACGATTACACCCGTATCGACGCGCGCGTAGGCTACAAATTTCGCGATCCGGAAATCGAGGTCTCCCTGATTATTCAAAACGCATTCGACGACGACCACCGGGAATTCCCCCTGGGAGAAATTTTGCAGCGACAGGTATTCGTTCAGGTATACGGCCGATTCTAAGGTTGAGCGACTTTATCGGATATGCGTAGGACAAGCCAAATAAAACTGGCGGCGTGCACGATTCTCGCGATCCTGCTGGGCGCGGCGTTTTCGCCTTCGGCGGCGGCCGAGCGCACATGCAACATAGCCATCGTGAAAAGCTGGGATCTGCCCCAGTACAATACCGCTCTCGAAGGATTCTCCGAAGTCTTCGCCGGGGAAAATATTCGCTGCAACATGACGCACTTTAATCTCGAGGAAAAGACCGCCGGCGCCGGGGATTTGGCCGAACGGATACGCGCATCGAAGCCCGACGTTATCTTGACGGTCGGCTCTCGTGCCACAAGCGTGATATCAAAGGATTTCGATGACATCCCAATAGTTTTCTCCATGGTGTTGTATCCCGTGGCCAGCGAGTTTGTCCCCAGCATGAGCAGACCGGGCAAGAACCTGACCGGCGCGGCCATGGACGTTCCCATCGAACGCCAGCTACGCACGCTTTCAAAGATAGTGCCCCGCCTCGAACGGGTCGGTGTCCTCTACAACCCCGGGGAAACGCAGCCCGTAATCGAGGAGGCTCGCCGAGTGGCCGCCTCGCTCAACCTCGAACTTCTGGCCGAGGAAATCCACTCCGAAAAAGACGTGCCGATCGCTCTGAGAAGACTCAACAAACAGAAGATCGACGCCCTCTGGTCGGTCGTCGACGGCAAGGTTTTCTCGCCACAGTCCACCAGATATATCATCAAATACGTCGTCCGCAAGGGAATACCATTCATGGGCCCCACCAACGGATCTGCGAAGGCCGGCGCTCTCGTTGCGCTCACCGCCGATTATCGAGACAGCGGACGCCAGG
>CBDUSG010000787.1:0-1747 GCA_965369575.1 uncultured bacterium
CCGGACTCTCCGGCACAAAAAAAGTCGAGGCGGGAGGCGTGGAGAACGGGTACGCGCATTTCACGGTGCTCGCTGAGCCGGGCGTGGAACTGTGGCGGGAGGTCAGCGCGCTCGCGCGAGAAAAAAACTGGGAGCTGCGCGAGCTTTACGATAAGCCGCTCAGCCTGGAGGAGACGTTCTTGACGCTCACCGAAGAAACTTCTGAGCTCGCCGGGAAAGAAGACGCCCGATGAGAAACGTGATGACCATCTTCAGGCGCGATCTCGCCGCCTATTTTACCTCCCCAATAGGCTATATCTTCATGATCGTCTTCGTGACGATTAGCGTCGGCCTGTTTATAACGTCCTTTTTCATGTTCCCGGTCGCCGATATGCGCCCCTTCTTCGCGAATTTCCCCATCATGTTCTGCGTATTCATTCCCGCGGTGACCATGCGCGTCTGGGCGGAGGAACGCAAGGAAAACACATGGGAAATGCTGCTGACTTTTCCCATGAAGGCCTGGGAGCTGGTCATCGGGAAGTTCACCGCCACCCTCGCCTTCTTCGCCATTACGCTCTGCGCCACGGTCACCATCCCCATTATGCTGGCCGTCCTCGGCAATCCAGATCCCGGCACTATTTTCTCAGGTTATCTTGGGTCACTACTTCTGGGGGCCTACTTTCTGTCGATCGGCATCTTCTTCTCCGGCTTTTTCAAAGACCAGATTCTTGCCTTTGTCGTCACGCTCCTCACCTGCTTCGGCATCTTCCTGCTGGGCACGAATTTCATTGCGGCGTACATCGACGACGTCGTCGCCGGGCTCGGAACCATGCTGTCCGAGCTGGTCGGCCTTTCGGATCATTTCGCGGTATTCAGCCGGGGCGTCATCGAGGTCGCCGACGTGCTGTACTTCGTCGCCTGGACGGCCATTTTCCTTCTTCTCAACGTCCTGTACATTGACGGCCGGAGCCGGAGCGGCGTTCGCCTCATCTTCTCGGCAGCAGTGGCCGTCTGTCTGGGCATCGGCTTCCTGGCCAACTGGCTTATCTCGGACACGAGCCTCGGGCGCTTCGACATGACCGAGGGCAATATCTTCACCGTCTCGGACGCGTCGAAGAACATCCTCTCGAAGGTCGACGCGCCCGTCCAGGTCAAGCTTTACATTACGCCGAAAAATCAAATGCCAACGGGGATGACTTCACTGGAACGAGATATCACCGATAAACTCGACGAGTTGCGCGTCGCTTCGGGCGGTATCCTTCAGTACTCGGTCATTAATCTTGAAGTGTCCGAGGTCATTTCGAGCCCCGAGACCGCGGCGGAAGAAGAGGAGACGGACGAGGATGTCCTTGAGAAGCGGCTACTCGACAAGGGCGTCGAGCCCTTCGCGGTCGAAACCATGAGCGAAAGCCAAGTCACGAGCAAACTCGTGTATTCGAGCATCGGCATTGCATACAAAGACAATAAAGAGGAAATTCTCCCGCAAATCCTGCCGCAAACTTTACTCGAACTCGAGTACCGTATCGTGAGTACGATCTACAAGCTTACTCGGGAAGAAGACCCGATCGTCGCGCTGGTTGCGCCGAAGGAGGCCGTGAACATCTCTCCCCAGATGCGCCAGCTCTTTGAGCAGATGGGCCAGGCCGTACCGCAGTCGGAGGACCCCTACGAGATCATCGAGCGCTTTCTCGAGTACGAAAAATACGACATTCAACGTGTCGATCTTACGCCGGACAGCACGCTACCGGAGGAATACGACACGCTTGTG
>CBDUSG010000788.1:0-1743 GCA_965369575.1 uncultured bacterium
CTTTCCACCTTCCCCCGTAGATGGAAATCAGGGTTCCACTCGCACCGATTCCCAGGAGACAGTTGCTGATTATGAGAAAGCCAAAATGGAAAAATAGGCGGAGTGCACAGATTCGCGTCAGCAAGATCTCATACATGAGCATCGAACACGAAATCAGTGCAATAACTACGAGCGCATAAGGATCAATGTGAGTACGTCTTGAGGACATGTCGATGAGCTATCCAGAAGACTTCTATTGAAGAAAAAAATCTAAATTGATAATAAGTATAGGAAAAAGAGAATAGATTGTCAAGATCTGATCTCCGGTTCGCCTGGCATATTTTGGAGGCGGCGGGCGGCGGAGCTGTTAAGAATTTCGAGCAGGATCACCTCGCCGAGCTTCCACACATTAACGCCGAGGCAGGATGAACCGGCCTCAAAGACCGCCTCCGAGTCGGCGGCCTTTAAACAGCCGGCGGCTCTGTGGTAAAATACTGAACCGATGTTTGTGAGTCTCACACTTTAAGCGAATGAGAAATGTGGACTCTGGCCCGGATTTCCCGGATGAGCGAACGCGCGCGGACAGGCGACACATAATATGGCCGGCTCTGACATGAAACGCGAGGGCGAGATATGCGAAACCGGGCGCAAATTCGACCACTATTGGTCCATCGTTTTCATCGCCTGTCTTTGTCTGATTCTTTATCTGAACACTTTCAGGGCTTACTGGTATACCGACGACTATACGTTCATAGTCACGAACGAGTCGATAAGAAGCTTATCGAATATCGGCGACTTTTTTCTTGATCCCATCAAGACGACCGCGCCGGCCATCAAGTACAGTGGAGATTACCGGCCGCTTCGAACGCTTTCATGGGCGCTCGATCACCGGGTCTGGGGACTGGTTCCCCACGGTTTCCATCTTTCCAACGTGCTCATTCATATCCTCGTTTCATGCCTGGTCGTTTTCTTGTGCAGGACTCTTGGAGCCACACAAAGGGCGTCTTTGTTGGCAGCCGTTCTGTTCGCCGCCCATCCCGCTCACGTGGAGACGGTAACATGGATAGCGACCAGGGGTGACGGGCTGGTCGTCGCATTTCTTCTGATGTCTTTTTGTCTATTCGTGCGTTCCCGCGACAGCGAGCGCTTTCCATCGCCGCGCCTGGTGGGATCGTATCTTCTGTTCCTCCGGGCTCTGCTGAGCAAAGAAACGGCCATCATGCTTCCGGCGCTATTGATCGCATATGACGTCCTGGCGCTCCGCTCCAAGGGAATTGTACGCCGCAGGATGCTGATGGAGCATTTCATGTTCATGGTTATCGGGGCTCTATACTTTGTGTGGCGATTCTTTTTGCTGGGCAGCGTCGCCAAACGTGATTATTGGGGCGGAGGGTTATGGCCAACGTTTCTCACGATGTCGAAATGCTTTGCGATATACCTGAAAATTATCTTTCTGCCTTCTGTGAACAATAGCAGAGATTACGACGTGGCTATTGCCCACTCCATTCTGGAACCGGAAGTTTTGGGTTCCATGCTGTTGCTGCTGCTCTTTATCGGCGCTTTCCTGCTGCTCTGGCGCTTTCGCCCTGTAGCGGGCTACGGATTGGCCTGGTTTTTCCTGGCATTTGCGCCCGTTTCGAACATAATTCCCAATCAGCAGTTGATGACCGAGCGCTATCTCTATTTGCCGCTGGTGGGCATGGCAATCGCGGCAGCGTCTTTTCTTTCTGCAGTTGAAGCCTCGTTTTCGCCCAAGTTCAGAAG
>CBDUSG010000789.1:0-1742 GCA_965369575.1 uncultured bacterium
GGACGCGCATCGCTTTTACGGAAAATCCCGTTCCGCCGAACGGGACTGTAATGGCGGAGGTAGCCTTTTTCACGCCGGGATGCTACAATGTCGGCGTGAATTTCTGAGGAGCCGAAAGGCTGGGGATCAGGTGCAAAGAGGAGGGAATCAAGGCGTCATGCAAATGGACAATTCAAGAAAGAGGCGGCACTACGGTCTTCTTATCGCCGTCCTCGTGCTGGCGATAATTTCGATTGCGGCATGGTGGCCGCCGCGCTTTATCAAGGGGCTGACGACACCGCCGCTGGCCTCGGGCGACGTCGCCCCGCAATTCGAACTCGTATCTCTGTCGGGCGAGACAGTCTCTTTGAGTCAGTTCGACGGGCAGGCCGTGCTGCTCAAGTTCTGGAGCTCCGGGTGAGGGACATGTCTACGGGAGTTTCCCGTAACCGAAGGCATCTCGAACAAATTCGCCGAAGAAGAGTTTGCAGTTCTCACTATCAATGACGATGGAAGCATCAGGAGAATAGCGAAAGCGGCCGCCAAGCTAAACACTACTTTGCCCATCCTGCACGACAAAGGCTCCGGGACCGTCGACGCCTACAAGGCGTTCGCTCTGCCGACCTTGTGCCTTATAGATAAGCAGCACAGGATATACACCGTGTGGGCCGGCTCCGTGAAAAATAGGATCGACGAGATCGGCGAGCATATCAGTTTTGTGCTGAAATCGGAAACCGTCTCACAAGAGAGCTGAGCGGCCAGTGGCCGCTGACATGAGATGCTCCGCATCTCTTCTTTTACACCTTGTTCCATAACCGGTCCTGCTGATTCAGCTTCAGCGAGGACTTGTTCCGTGCGGCTGCCACATAGTCTCGGCAAGGATACGAAGTATCCGTGGATGGGGGCTCCGCCCCCCGCTGCGCCCTTTTTTGCCGGGTGGCTTTTCCGCCTCGCCCGTCAAGCCGGAGCCTCTAGTCCCAGTAGGCGCCCGTCTTTATCTTACCTGTCGAAAATGTTATACTTTATAGGGGTTTTTCAGATAGGACACAAGGGAGATAAGGCATATGGTATACGAGCATCCGCCGTTCAGGCCGCCGAGCGAGGCCCGGAGCCTGCTGCTGCGCGTGACGCGGGGCTGCCCGTGGAACCGCTGCAGGTTCTGCGGCATGTACAAGTCGATGCGCTTTCAAAAACGGCCGGTCGCTGAGATAAAGGACGATATCGATAAGGCGCGCGATTTTTACGGCGACCGCGAGATGAACGTGTTCATAGGCGACGCCGACAGCCCGGTCATCAAGACGGACGAATTCGTCGAGATACTCGAGTATCTGCACTCTCAATTCACACATATAGGAAGGGTCACCAGTTATGGCCGCGCGAAAACGCTCGCGCTGATGGCGCCGGAAAAGCTCAAACGCCTCGCCGACGCCGGGCTCGACCGGCTGCATCTCGGGCTTGAGACGGGAGATCCGAAACTGCTGGAATTCATTTGCAAGGGCGCGACGCCGGAACACATGATAAAGGCGGGCCGCAAGGTGAAACAGGCCGGCATCGAGCTTTCCGAATACATGATGCTCGGCCTTGGCGGCGCCGACGGCTGGGAGTCGCACGCTCGCGAGAGCGCGGCTGTGCTGAACGCGATCGATCCCGACTTCATCCGTGTGCGCACGATGACCTTGATTCCCGGCACGCCGCTTTACGAGGCTTACGAGAACGGCGAGTACAAGCCGCCGAACATCCTCGAGATGCTGCTCGAGGAGCGG
>CBDUSG010000790.1:0-1741 GCA_965369575.1 uncultured bacterium
CAGGTTGATCGGGCCGGTGACTTCCATGTCCTCCTTGAGCGGCTCGGTACAGAATGTGATCACCGGCTTGCCGCGGGCCGTGAGAACATATGTCGGCCAGTGGGCGGGATACGCGGTCGGATTTCCGTCTGCGGGCGGCTCGAGGCTGAGACCACCGTCGTTCATCGATTCGACCGCGCCGGCGCGGTCGCCGCGCAGGTAGTACTTTGTCCATTGCGTGCGCGCCAGGGGCCATTCGTTCTCGAAGCGGAACTCGTCGGGGCCGCGGATGAACAATTTCACCGGCGGCTCGGACATAATGCCCGTGTCGATGCCCTTGAGCCAGTGGTCGTACCAGCGCAGCATCTCGGTTTGGCCTTCATCGCTGTAAAAAGCGCCCGTGTGCGAGCCGACGTGCACGCGCAGTTTTTTGGGAGCGTCGACGCGCGTGAACGCCTCGATGTTGCCCCTCAGGTGCAGGCCGATCCCGTCCCAGTTGCCGACGCTGTACATCGGCGCCTTGATTTTGTCGAATTTTGCCGAGCCGGACATTGCCCTCCACATCGGGCCGTCGAGCCGGTTTGTCATCATCTGGTACACATTGTTATACGCGAAAATATCCGGGTTGATATCCTGCGGAGACTCGAGAATCTGGCGGCCCATTATGTGTCCGTACCAGTGAGTTGGAAATCCGAGATTGAAAATGCCGCCATGATAAACGGCGTCTCGATACAGGTCCGACGCTCCTTCCCACGGCATGATGCACTTGAGGTGCGGCGGCTGTTTCGCGGCGGTGGTGTATTGGTTCATCGCATAGTACGAAACGCCGCACATGCCGACGCTGCCGCTGCACCACGACTGCCCGGCGACCCATTCGATCACGTCGTATATATCGTTCTGTTCATCGTTGGAGAACGGCTGAAAATATCCCTCCGACTTCCCGGCGCCGCGTGAGTCGGCGTAGACCATCACGTATCCGCGCGGGACGAAGAAGTTCGGGTCTCCGACCTCGCGATGGGTGAATGGCGGCTTTGTCGGGAGGTAATTCAGGTCCTTCTGATAAGGCGACATCGAAACCAGCGCGGGGAATGTTCCCGGCGCGTCGGGGCGGTGTATGTCTACGCATATCCTCGTCCCGTCGCGGGCGGTTATGTACACATCTTTTTCGACCTTGATCCCGTATTGCGGCTGCGAAACGGGCTGCGCGGCGGCGGCAGGGCGTTGCCGGACCGTGAGCTGCGAGAGAAAGGCGCCTGCAATCGCCAAGAGCATAAGTCTGAGCGCACCATTTTTCAACCTCATCGATGACCTCCTTCTTATTGCAACTCAGCCGGCGTCTTCGCTTCGAAGTCGGGCGCGACGACTTCATTGCACGATGTCATCGCATAGTATACAGGATGCCCGGCGGAAAAAAAGGGGGAAACCTCGAAGCAAGGTTTCCCCCCTCGGCGCTCTTGAAAGTCGCTATGCCTTTTCGACGTCGACCGTGACCGCTCGGTCGATCGGCTGCGTGGCCCAGTTCCACCTGTAGTAGTCTAAATGGCCGTAGCCGCCGACGAGGTCGAGCCATTTGATCATGCCGGGGATCGCCGCGTCATAGCTCTTCCATTTCTCGAACTGATACGGCTCCCATGCGTGGTAGATTATCACCTGCCCCGGCCTCGCTTCCTTCTCCGAACGCGCAGCGGACGTCAGCTTGACGTGGACCTTGAAGTCGTCGAAGTCATTGTATACTTTTACCAGATCGCCGTCTTTTATGCCC
>CBDUSG010000791.1:0-1738 GCA_965369575.1 uncultured bacterium
CCTCGCGCTCCAGATCCTCGTCGATCGCCAGGTAGACAGAAGACATCCCACCCCGCCCGATGAGCCTGGATATCCTGAAGTTGCCCGCCGACAGCCCTATCAAATCGTCCATTATGTTTTGGGCGCCCATTTTTTCAATATCCACGACGCGCGGCGTCAGTTGGACACAGTTTCTCGCTCTCGATAGTGAGCAATAATTGTGCCGCCCGCGGCCGCAAGCGGCCGCCATCCCCTATCTCCTGTATTTTCAACATGATCGGGCGATGCGCATGCCCGCTCAGAATGGCTCTCGGCTGCTCCGATTCTATTAATATGACAATTTTTGTATTTGGAGCCGGTGGGCGGGCCCAAAATTGCCCTCCATAAAGCAAAACCGGCATTATGTTTAACCGGGAAAGGGGCCGTGCCGGAGGTCTCGGCGATTGGTTGTGGTTTGGGCGTGAAAAGAGTGGATTTGAGGAGGATTCTTGATCGGTTTAGCTCATATTTGGGATAAATGCTGTCTGTTGACCGCGGCGGGGAATGGGATCGACACACGACCCGAGAATCTTCCGAAAAAGAAGGCGATTAACGCCCGGCTGACAGGCAGGCGGCCTCTGGCCCTCTGCTACTCAATCGCGCAGATCTTCCAGACGGCTCCCGCCGCTTTTCGCAGGGTCAGGCTCTGATCGCCGTCGAAAAGGACGATCAAGCGCCCGCTTTTGGCGAAGGCGGCTTGGACTCTACAGTGGAGATCGACGGCCAACTCGTTTTCATTGAGAACACGTATCTTGACGTCGGAATACTCGCCGTCGATCTTGTCGAACTGCCTGAAGGCTATCCTGGTTTTCAGCTTTTGGGTCCTGACGAGATCGGTCTCGTTCTCATCCAGATGGGCGAGGAATAAATCGAGGTTTTCGTCTCTTACCGCCTCGCTGGCCGATCTCAGCAGATCATGAACTTGCTCGAAGAGGACCCTTTTTCTGGCCTCGGTGAGACCCTTCGAATGTGCGACTGAGGCGACATCGACTCTGAAATCGCTCTCCTGCGCCGCCTCGGCCTCCGACTGCAGCGAAAACGCGAAGCCCTTCTTCCGTTTCCCCGCACGGTCGCCGCCCTGCATCATGGTCTGCATTTCGACGGCCTGGATCGCGTCTTCGGGCGCTGTCTGAGCCGAGGGAGCCCCTTCTTCAGTCTCGCTCGCAGCCTGTCCATCGATTATTGACCAAGGGGCCGCTCCGGCATTTCCGGAGAGAACGTGAGAAGTCCAGTAGGCGATAACACAGACGGCAAACAGGCTGGCGGCCACGAGAATCGGCCATCGAGTCCGATATCCGCCAGCATCGGAAAGGAACTCCTTTGTATCCTGCACGCCCATATAGAGCGGCATCCTTTTCGGTGTGCCGACGCCCTGTGCGTGAGTCGGGATTTCGCGAAAATGCTGCACGCGGCAAGGGGACTCGGATTTTGTCATACATTTTCCGTTGGGAGTAAACTCAGAAGCCATGTTGAAAACCACCCTCCGAAATCTGCGGTGCTTAAATTGACACAACCGGCGAGAGAGGATTGTTGCAACTACCGTGCCAGTCGGGCCGCATGTGGATGAAGAAGGTATAACATCTTGGGATGCAAAGAGATAGGAGAAGGAACGACGGACATCGATACGGGGGATATCCCCTGTCATGGTGGGGGAAATCACGTTTTTGAACTTGAGCCCGGAAAAAATCGTACTTGTATCGAAGACGCTCTTGGCGCCGGG
>CBDUSG010000792.1:0-1734 GCA_965369575.1 uncultured bacterium
CCATGTTGGGCGCCGTGCGAAACAGGGACGAGGCCGTGCTCCATGTCGACATATTCGCCACGCCGGCACAAAGTGCCGTAGCGGGGGAGTAATCCACCTCTGTGATGCGAATTGGCCGTCTGTTTGCCGGTTCTTGTTACTGATCCTTTCGATTTTCGCCCAATTCGGCGATCTCGTCAAAGCTCACTTCTTCTGCGAACTTGGAGAAATAGAGCCTGGCTCCGGGACACTCAGCCGAGATGGCCCTGCGGTATTCGTCGAGGTTCATGTATTTCGAATGCGTGAAGGGATTCATGAAGTTGTCGAAATGGTGAACCAGCGTGACATCCGGTTTGAACCTGTCTATCAGGAGCGCCGACTGCCTTATCCATTTCTTGTTGGCCGGACAGTAGGGGATCGCCAGCACGTTGACCCTGTCCATCTCGACCATCTCGTCCACTTTGTCCGTGAGATTGGCGAAATAGAGCATGGTCTTGCCGTCGGGGGGAAATCGGAAGTGGAAGGCGAAGCAGTTGCAGAACAGGTGGTGGGTCGCCCACCTGAGGCCCGCAACCGCGGCCGCAGGCGCTCCGTTGATCCACGGGCGGATGAACATCGAGCGGAGAAACCAGAAGTCGATCTGCTCGGTCCCTATTTGGTACGGGATCACATCGATGTCGCCGATGCTGAAGGTTCTCCCCCTGATTTTTTCGAGGCTATGCCATTTTGCCCACTCGAAACTGAAGCCCGGCCGATCCTTTTCCTTTTGAACGTCGGGCAGGAATTCCCCCGGCGCGTAGACCTCGGGGTTGTGTTTGGCGACGAGATACGGAAAGTCACAGGAGTGATCCAGGTGCCCGTGGGTGAGCAGCAGGAAGTCCAGTTTGCCGAGGCTTTCCTTCGTGGCCGAAAGGGCGGGCTTTTCCCCCGGCAGGCGCGTATATAGAGGGTCGATGACTATTTTCAGGCCCTTGCAGGAGATATGATAATGCGCCGCCCCGTGCCATTTCAGGGTGATCTTATCCTCGGAGTCCATGTATCCCCCCATATCGTGAAGCCCGAGCTATTTTATGTAGGTCCACAGCCAAAAACCGAGAAAATAACCCGCCATCAGCAGGATTCCCCACGAGACACCGAGGTCACGATGCACATATCCGCCGACCATTCCGGTCGCAATTGCGAAGAATCCTTTCAGGATCAGAATCGGCATCTTCAGTCTCCTTCACGGAGAGAATTAGAGTATCCGATTTCCCGTGGGAGATATCTTAATTTGTGGGAAAGGACCGAGTCCTAAACGCTCTTCGCCCGACTCTCCCGGCAGGCGCGGGACATCGCGTATACGCCTACGACATAAATGACCACTGCCAGCGTGGTGACCGTGCTGAATCCGTATGACATTGCGATGATTATGGAGAGAACCGTTCCGATAACAGAGGCGCAGCCATTAATTCCCCAGGCCCAAGGGACGAAGCGCTTGTCTTCGGCCGATACTATCTTTATCCCTGTCGGGAAAAACACTCCGAGAAGCATTCCCATGGGAAAAAGGAGCACGAGGCTGATGGCGATCCGAACCTGCTTCGAGGCGCCGAGGAAGCGGTCGAATATCGGTGGAAGAACGAACGTGTATCCCAGCGTCACCAGCGCCAGCAAGACCAGAGTCGACATTATCAGCGTCGCGGGTTTGATGGGCAGCCTTCCGCTGAGGTAGCTGCCTATGCCTGAAAATGTGAGGAGTGAAAAGAGGATCACGGTAAG
>CBDUSG010000793.1:0-1721 GCA_965369575.1 uncultured bacterium
GGGGGAGGCCCCCCTGCCACGGATACTTCGTATCCTTGCTTCGGCTATGTGGCAGCCGCGAGGGAAATGTTCTCGCTGAAACTGAATCAGTAAGGCCGGTCATGAAACAATATCCTTACGACAGGCCGAAACGGCCAATGTAAAAGAAGAGATGCGCAGCATCTCATGTCAGCGGCCACTGGCCGCTCTCATGTCTCCGGCGACTCGCCGGGGCGACTCGGCGCTGGTCCGGCCTCGTTACCGGCACAGCCGCGTCAGCACGTCGACGAGCCGGTCCAGCTCCTCTCGCGTGTTGAAGTAGTTGGCCGAGACTCGCAGGTACGACGGCTTCGGCGTGTATCGCGTGACGATTCCTTTTTTGAGAAGCGCGTTGAAGACGGTCCTGGACCTCTTTTTCGCGGTCTCGACGGCGACGAGGCCCGCCGATCGCGACCATGCCATCGGTGTCACCAGCCTTAAACCTTTCGCATCTGAGAGGCGGCGCTTCAGGTAGCTCGAATTCTTTTTGATGGCCGATTCTATGTTTTCCAGCCCGAATTCGTCCATGAAATCCAGAGCCTTTATCCATCCTGCGATCAGCGCGGCATTGTAATCGCACATCTCGAACTTTCTTGCGTCGGTGAAATAGGTGACGCCGCCCCGGCGGTCGAATTCCGGCGCGGATTCGTTTCCGGCGAACGTCATTGCCAGCCCGGCGATCCTGTCGCGCCTCACGTACAGCGCCCCGGTCGTGTCGGGCCCGAGCATCCATTTGTGGCCGGGGAAGGCGTAATAGTCGCAGCCCAGGTCGTGCAGGTCCACGCGGAAGGCGCCGACAGCCTGCGCGCCGTCGACGAGAAGCTCAGTCCCGCGCTCGGCGGCGAGGGCGGCGAGCTTTTTCAGCGGCATCCGCAGGCCGGTATTGAAGCCGACGTGGCTGACCGAGACGAGCCGGGTGCGCTCATCGATCGCGCGCGCCAGCCTGCGCAGCGGATCGTGCCCGTCGCCGAGATCGACGATCTCGACCTCGACGCCGTACCTGTCCCGCGCGACGTAGGCCGGTATCAGCCCGGCGCCGTGCTCGATGCTGGTGGTGACTATCTTGTCGCCGGCCCGCCAATCGATGCCGGCCATCACGATGTTTATCGCCTCGGTCGTGCTGCGTGTGATTGCTATCTCGCCGGGGTCCGCGCCGAGAAGAGAGGCGAGCCGCGTGCGCAGCGTCTCGATATCCTCTTTGAGTTTCCCATAGATGTGATGCGAAACGCCCTCGACCGAGAGCCAGTCGAGCACGCGTTTTTGCTCGTCGACGACGCGCGCGGGCGAGGGCCCGCTCCAGCCGGTATTGAAATACAGTTTTTTCCCCGATATCGGCAGCTCGCCGCGCGCGCGCTCCAGCCTTTTTTTGTCATTCGAAGAATTTCGGATGATCCCGCCTCCTCTATAGTTGAGATTTATCTGGCGAGTACGGACCGGCCGTGTTCGGAATTTTCCGGGTAAGATTTCGGCAATTCTAGCAGGCCGCGCCATGCGGGTCAAGCCGGTATCAATCCTCATCTCTCAAGGGGCCGGCAAGAATCGTCTCGATCTTCTGGAGCCGATCGGTGCACATCTCGATGACCCGGTGGTTCTCCCGGTCGTCCAGGGCCCGTTCGATGCCGGCGAAAGCAGCCTCGACGCAAGGAACTTCCGAACCATCCCAATACAAACGCAGCACGAGATCATTCATGTAATACAGGGGT
>CBDUSG010000794.1:0-1721 GCA_965369575.1 uncultured bacterium
AGCGCTAATCTCAGAAACTCAGCGAGTGTGATCAGATTTCCGCGAACTTTACTGTCATCAGGTCCATGTTTAAGTTCTGAAATTGTTCCCTCTTCATCAGCATTCATATATCTCTGCAAAGATCGCGGGGATATATGGACGGAATTGGACAGGTATTTATATATCCCATAGTAGCTCTTCATTCCGGCTTTTTCTGCAAGCTGTTCCGCGTTGGGAAAATCCATAATGCTTTCTCGCTTTATCTTTTCCTTGATTTCTGCCTTAAGCTCTTCGGTCGCGTATTCTTTCAGTAGGGGATAAAAACCACCGGATTGATTAGAAGCCCAATTAAGCAGATTCAGCCTTTGTCTTTCATCATATGCCAAATAGTCAAACAGAAACTCTCTATCTTCACAGCATCTCTTGAGAACAAATAGATTCTCCAATACTACTCTCAATAGTGCCATGGGTTCGGACGAAAATCCGCGATTGATCAGCAAAAGGGCTGCTTGGGATCCCTCCAGCACTTTAGTCATGACAATGGCTGCCATTATTTCCTGCATGTCTTGGTTGTGAATTTCAATCTTCTCCATGGCGTTCTGACCGCATTTATTGATATCAAAGCAGAGTTTGAAGTACTCTTCGTGCTTTTGATAGATTGTACTGGAAGCTTTTTCTACTTCCTTACTCAGAAAACCCTCTTCTTCAAAAGTCATATTTCTATTCCCCCCAAAGCTCCTCGCTGCGTGGACGATCCTACAGAAAGACGTTCTCTTCACTATGGGATCCAATTTTGCTTCACAGTTCCGCTGTCTACACCGTCTCCCTGAACGCTTCGCCGTGGGGGAAGATGCCGGGGTAGCCGCCGGTGTGCATGAAAACGACGTTTTCGTCCTTGCCGAAGCGGCCCTGCCGGATCATGTCGATCAGGCCGGCCATCGTCTTACCGGTATATGTCGGATCGAGCATTATGCCCTCGGTGCGGGCGACAAGCTTGATCGCCTCGATGCACTCGGGCGTCGGGACGCCGTAGGCCTCTCCGTAGTAGCCGTAATCGATAATGACGTCGTCCGCCGTTGCGTCCGGCTCTTTTCCGATCAATTCGCCGACCTCGTTGACGATGACCTCGACCGGCGGCAGCCCGAGGCCATCGAGCGAGCCCTCTTTGTTCACCGCTATTCCGAAGACTTTGGTCGGCATATCGAGGCATTTAACGCCCGTGAGCAGGCCGGCGTGGGTGCCGCCGGTGCCCATCGCGACGAATATATGGTCGATCCTGACGCCGGCCTCGCGCGCCTGCTCGAACATCTCGAGCGCGGCTACATAGTAGCCGACGTCCCCCAGCGGCGTCGAGCCGCCCGGCGGGATCATGTAGACATTTCTCTTCTGCTCCGAGAGGTCCTGCACGATGTTAAAGACGGCGAGCTGCATCTCTTCGAGTTTGGACGGGTCGTTGAAGTCGGGCAGGAAGAGGTACTCGGAGCCGAGAATCTCATCGAGAAGAAGGTTGCCGCTGAGCCGCTCGGGCTTCGCGCCGGAGAGTACGAGGAAACATCTGAGGCCCAGCTTGCGGGCCGCGGCGGCGGTCATGCGGCAGTGGTTCGACTCGACTGCGCCGAACGTCAATACGGTGTCGGCCCCCGCGTTGAGCGCGTCGGCCATGAGGAACTCGAGCTTGCGGGCCTTGTTGCCGCCCGTGGCGAGGCCGGTCATGTCGTCGCGCTTGATCCATATCTGCGGCC
>CBDUSG010000795.1:0-1719 GCA_965369575.1 uncultured bacterium
CTTCAGTTTATAGAGCAGATCCTGGATGAGTCCGAACGGGCAGATCCATCCGCACGCCATCCTTCCGACGACCGCGCCCACCGCGCCGAGCATCCCGAAGACGTAAAAAGCGAACCGGAAAGTCCATCCGCCGGCGACCGCCTGCATCGCTCCTATGGGGCAGGCGAACAACGCGAGCGGGCACGAGTAGCAATTCAGGCTGGGCACGCAGAGATATTTCAGCGCGCCGCCGTATAGTGCATGACCCAGAAAGATGCCTTTTACGTAGGAGTTGGTGGCGAGAGTGCTCACGAGCTGGAAGGGGCGCCGCTTCATCCGATACCTATGCACTCGAGACAGATGATCCGGGCTTTTTCGAACACCTCGACGGCTTCACCGCGAAAAATGCCGAAGCCGCAGAGGATCACGGCCGAGATGAGGACAATCAGCCACAGATGATTCTTGAGCTTTTCGGTCAGTTCAGTCATTTTTTTCGCTCACTCGGTGTCGATCGAATCGGCGATGCGTCCGAGCATGGCGAGCGCGTTTTTTTCGGAGTCGGCGTTGGCGACAACGATCAGCCTGCTTCCCGCCCTGCGAACGGCGTGATGCTTGCCGGGCATCGCGCTCGCTGCGAATTGCTCCTCGCGCTCGCTGTCTCCGAGGAAATGACCTCGCAGCCGTGCGAACGCGCCGCTGCAAGGTTCGTCGCCCGCGTATTGCGCTATTATGACCGAAAACTCCGGCCTGCCGAGCCGATACCGGGCGATGACCGCAGACTCGCCGCCCTCGAGGCCGAACAGGTCCTCGCTCGAAACATAGACCTGGTTGCTTATCGCGAGCCTGCCGCGGGCGAACACCTCGCTTCGCTCGACCATATTTTCATCCGGGAGCAGCCCTACGATCGCCGGCCGCTCGCCCGTCGCCGCTATTTTCTTCTCGACCGCATTCGCGAGAGCGAGAAAATCATCCTTGAATATGGTCGCGGCCCCAAGCTGCCGAACGTCTACAAAGTATTTGTCCTGCCAGAAGAAGAGGCCGTTGGGATGGATCGTCCCGTCGCCGCCGACCTCGACGGGTGAAAGAGTCGGGTGGCGGCTATACGAATAGATGCCGAACGCCGCGGGCGCATCGTCCATGCGGTATATCTCGACGGAGACCTCTTTGTCTCCATTCTTATATTGCTCGGTTACGAGAGCGACGAACCCGTATTCGAAGTAGATGTCCGCGCCGCCGTTGATGTGATCGAACAGGGCATCTCCCGTGAAGACCGACGGCGCGCCGCCGGGCCGCCACCCCTCGGCCTCGTCGGCCGCGGGCAACAGTTTCTTGACAGCCTGCTCTTCGGCGCCGCCGGCGGACGAGCCGTCAGTTGCGGTTGATTCGCCACAGCAGACCACGCACAGCAGCACGAAACAAGGGATCAGCGCTCTCGCGAGAGCGCCTGACCTAGACAACAATCTCCTTGACGACGACATCGCTCAAATTCCCCACACCGAGCCCGAGCCTTTCGGCGACTTCGATCTGCAGCGAGATCATGTCCGTCGAAAAGGTGTCGTCATTCTCGGCCATCAGGTTTGCGCAATAGACGTCGGTCGCCACCATGTCGCCACACAGAATTATCCTGTTGACGCCGGGTTTCGCCTCGGCCGCGCCCGTCATCGTGGGGCCGTTGCGGATCAGCAGCGTGCGGCCGTCGACGATGTTGAGCTCGGGGCGAACCGAGTCGGCGAACTCGGC
>CBDUSG010000796.1:0-1714 GCA_965369575.1 uncultured bacterium
GAAATAGGGGTCTGTCTTAATTTATCCAGGATTTTCTTTGTGCCTTTGTGTCCCCCGGTCGCGGCCTGCCCTCGACACTGATCGGGGGTCGGGCACTTGACAACGCCGTGCCCCTACGCCGGCACGATAACTATTTTCCACTTATGGTATGCCATTGAGGCGACTTTCCCGGCTCATTGCCTGCCGGGAACGAGCTGCAGGGCATTTTTGTGTTGACAGCACGTTTTTCATGTGATAGGGTTTCGGTTGGACTGGTCAGTCCTAATGGAGGCGAAATGCATGAACGCCAGAAAAAAACTCGTTTCTACGGCTGCTAAGCTCATTCATTCCAAAGGCTTTCACAATACAAGCGTGCAGGACATCCTCGACGAATCCTCGGTCTGCAGGAGCAATTTCTACTACCATTTCGACAGCAAGGAGCAGCTCGGATTCGAAGTGTTCGCGCGCAGGATGCGGTGGTGGTACGGCTACGTCATTGCGCCGTCGCTGGACAATCGCGAGCTTGGCCCGTCGGAGCGCGTAGACGCGATGCTCGACAGTGTATGCTCGCTCGGCACGTCTGTCGACGGAGAAATGGGATGCCCGTTCGGCAATCTGGCCCAGGAGATGAGCTACATCCACGAGGCGTTCCGCGAGGCGCTGAGCGAGTTTTTCGGTAACATTGCGCGTCGATTGGAAGAGTGCCTCGACGAGGGGAAAGAGGCCGGCGATTTCGATGAAACTCTGCCGTCCGCGCAGCTTGCCGAATTTGCGATTGCGCAGATTCAGGGTTCGTTCCTGCTTCGAAAGACACATAGAGATCCGGAGCTGATGCGGCGCAACATCGAGATGCTCAGGCAAATGATCGGAAACTGTACCTGACTCGCGGGATTTACCCCGAAGGGGGGCGAAATGAAAGAAACCTCTTACGAGAAGCTTGCCGGACGGCTCGACATGAACATTACGGGTATACCCAAGAAAGATGGCGACCCATCGCCGACTTTTCTTGAGTATCTCGAACTGCTCTTCACGCCAGAGGAGGCCGAGGTTGCGACGCTCCTGTCGGTGGCCCCAAATTTCATGTCCGCCGAAGAGGTGGCCGAAAAAGCCAGTCGCTCCGCCGAAGAGATCGAGCCGATCCTCACGGGCCTTTTCGAGAAGGGGGCCATTATCGGCGTCGGCGGCCAGTATACCCTCCCGCCGGTTCCGTTTGTCGTGAACTACCATCAGGTGCGCGAAGAAACCACTGAGGACTCGATCAAGGCGGGCGAGCTGTATCAGGACTTTTTCATCAAGGACGGATTCTACGAGTTCTACGAATCCTCGGCCATGGGCACGCCGCATCGTCGCGCGGTGCCTGTCGAGCAATCCATCGCCTCCGGCCAGCAGGTGCTCTCGCACGAGGAGATCGGTTCGTATCTCGACAAAGCCGCCATGGGCGCATATGCGCTGGTACCGTGCCCGTGCCGGAACCGCACCGAGCGGCTGGGTATTCGCGAGTGCAAGGACAAGTTCCCCGTCACCGCCTCCTGCATAATGATCGGGGCGCCCGCCGTGATGATCGTTCAGCGGGACGAAAGCATGCGCGCCACTCGCGAGGAGGTGGATCAATATCTCAAAGAAAGCCGCGAGATGGGTCTCGTGCTGATGACAGACAACGCGACGGAAATGAAGAATGGTCCCGTCTGCCTCTGCTGCAGTTGCTGCTGTTCGATCACGCGGGGGCTCACCAGAT
>CBDUSG010000797.1:0-1693 GCA_965369575.1 uncultured bacterium
TGCTGGAAAGATTGGTGTACAACAGCCTGAATCCGTGGAACCCCGACATCGACGCCGAGGTCGAAGAAATTGCCGGTATCGGGGTCAGGCACGTCGTCGTTGCGGTCTTCGACGAGCTGGACAAAACGTCTGTCGGCAGGATGAAATGTCTCGAAGAGCTCATGCCCGCGGTGGGCAAGGGCGGCTTCGACAGTGTCCTTGTCGATACGACCGTCATGAACGTAGCCGCGATGGCGTTTTCCATCCAGGCGGGTTTCGAGATAAAGAAACGGTTCGGGCTGCCGGTCGGCTGCTCGCCCGCCAACGGAACATACATGTGGAAGGAATTGCGGAGCTTCGCCTCGCGCGATGTCTTCGCGGGGGCCGACGCCGCCGCCCACGGGACGGCCCTCCTGTGGAACGACTTCCTGTTCTACGGCCCGATGACGGGGACCGAACGGGTTTTCGGCGCCGCCGCGGCGACGGAATCGATAAAGGCGATGGCCGCATTCGCCGCGAGCGGAGTCGTGTCCGCCTCGGAAACGCATCCAGTGAGAAAACTCTTCGCGGAATTCATCAAAGAAGTGGAATCGGAATCGCCCGAAGAACAGGAGAAATGATTTGAGTTCAGCCAAAACCGTTCGAGAGAAAGTCCTGGCCCTGCTCGGCGGCGAGAAAAGCGCCGAGCTGCTGTGCTTCAGCGGGATGGGCAACGTCACGACCGAGGGCATGAGGCAGACGGACGTGCGGTTCGCCGAGTCGCACACCGACGCCGCCAAGATGGCCGCACTCGCGGCCAGCACATATAAGCTTTTCGGATTCGAGTGCGCGGTGGTTCCGTTCGACGTCGCGATAGAGGCGGAAATCGTCGGCTGCGAAATAAATTTTTATACGCGGATCGATCCCGATGAAATTCTGTATCCGACCGTAAAGAGCAAGATTCCCGTCTCGGCGAGCGAGATCAACTTGCCGTCCGATTTGGCAAACGCCGGCAGGATACCGGTCGTTACGGAGGCGCTGCGGCTTCTCAAGGACGACATCGGCGGCGAAGCTCCGATCGGGACATACATAATGGGGCCGTTCACCATCGCCGGGCAGACGATGGAACTCAATGACCTCTTGAAACTCTGCCTCAAGAAGCCGGATCAGGTGTCCGAAATACTTGAGATCTACTCCGGCCTGGTCATCCACATGGCCGAGATATTCTTCGAGGCCGGGGCTGACTACGTAACGATTCGCGAGATGGGCGCCACCTCCGACGTGCTGAGGCCGGCCGTGTTCAAAAAGCTGATCGAGCCCCATCTCAGGCGGATATTCCATGAATCGCCGAGGCCGCTGGTGCTTCACATCTGCGGAAGGACGAACGGCATCATCGAGTCCATGAACAAATGCGCCGCGAGCGCCCTGAGCGTCGACCAGAAGAACGACCTTCACGAAACTCGGCGAACGATCGGGCCGGAACCGATGTTGTTCGGAAACTTCGACCCATACAACGTCCTTGTCATGGGAACGCCCGAGGACGTCGAGCGGGCGGTGAGGGAATGCGTCGACGGCGGAGTGGACGCGCTGTGGCCGGGATGCGATATCTGGCCGACCGTCCCGAAAGAAAACATGGAGACCCTGATGCGCGCGGTGAAGGACGCGAGGTAGAAGCGGATCGAACCCGCGGCTTTCGCCCCGGCCGCGCGCCCCTGCGGTTGACAGGCAATTGCAG
>CBDUSG010000798.1:0-1692 GCA_965369575.1 uncultured bacterium
CTTCCAGATCGACAAGCGCCAGGACGTACGGGATATCTTCCCAGAACTTTGGCTCTACCATATCCACCATTGTGGTTTGGGCATAGACCTTCGCTTTTCCGCTCGCCTCGTACCAGCCCAGGTTCGCGGACCAGCATTCGGGACAGTATTTTCTCGGATAGAAAATCATCGCCTTGCAGTCGCTGCATTCCTGGATGAGTAACTTGTGCTGCTTTGTCCCTTTCCAGAATCCCTCGGACCATGGCTGCATTGCAGGAATCGGTTTCTGATACGCTTCACTCATGACAGCTCCCTCCCCCACACGGTGGCGATATTGTTCATTCCGGATCCGCCCGATGTATTCTGGAAGACGTAGTTGCAGTCGGGGACCTGCCTTTCACCGGCCTTGCCCATCAACTGGCGCGCCGTCTCGATGTAAGTCGCCATGCTCACGCCCGAACCGGTATGTCCGCGACCTATCGCGTCGCCGATTGTCGACCAGGGCAGCCTTCCGCCCGGCCATGTGTGACCCTCCATGAATATTTTCCCGGCCTCGCCCGGCGCGCATAGCTCCATGGCCTCCATCATGATGGGATGGCCGACGGGATATGCGAGATAGATATTCCATATATCGATGTCGTCCTTGGTCAAGCCGGCCTCATTCAGCGCCTCGCGGCCCGAATCTCGGAAACCGTCATACACTTTCTCGTGGTCGCGCAGGATGACGCAGCCGCTGAAAAACCGGGCTCCCTCGCCAAGCTTGTATACGGGAGTATCGGTTATCTCGGCGGCAAACTCCGCCGAAGTCAGCACGAGCGCGCCGCCGCCGTCGGCCAGCACATTGCATTCCCTTTTATGCAGAGGCGTGCTCACCATTCCCGCCGAGAGAATCTTTTCGATGGAAGGAACTTCTTTTCCGTAAAATATTGAGTTCGGATCCAACGTCGCCCACTTGCGGAGCGAAACAACGATCGCCGCCATTTCCTCGGGCGTCGCCCCCGATTCGTGCATATACCTGCCGGTCATCATCGCGATGATTCCGTTGTACGTGGTTCCGAACGGATACTCCCATTGCAGGTCGATGCCCGCTGTAGCAAAGAAGCCGATCAACTCTTCCATCGAAAGCGTGGAATGAACGGTCACATGCGGAACGAGGACAATTTTTGCGAGGCCGCTCTGGATATAATGCTCGGCAAGCCTGAGGCAGTTCGATGTGGAGGCGCCGCCCGCATTGCAGACACACAAGTCTTTGCAGTTTTTCAGCCCCAACTCTTCGGGTATCTTGCCGAACGATATTTCAGCCGCGAGTCTCGGTTGGGCCTGAGGCGCAACCGTAACGACGGCCTCGATGTCGTTCTTGTCTATGCCCGCATCTCGGACAGCCTGAATGCACGTTTCGTAAATGATGTCCCACCGGGATCGGTCAGGATATGTCCCGGTGGGAACCTCGCCAATTCCCACGATTGCAAGCTTTCCCCTGCTCATGGCCTTTGTGTCTCCTTTCCCATTTTGGAGAAAATGACTGGCCCGGCCCTTTAAGATGATCCCGATCATTTTGGGACAATAGTACCGACTGGTCGTTATTTATACACAGTATATCATCGGCTCTGCAAGTTGTCAAGCGTTCTTTTGAAAAAATTTGCGCCCTTTCTTGAGATCGACGCGTAACATGCGTATTAACAATGAGATATGATCTTCTTGAATTTCCAGGGA
>CBDUSG010000799.1:0-1688 GCA_965369575.1 uncultured bacterium
CATCGGGACGCTTGATCTTCCCCAGGATCGACTACCCCCTCCCGTTGGCGGAATAGAGGTCCAGGCTCGTCAGCCGCACCAGCCGAATACCCTCGTCTATCTGCGGGTAGGGCGGGCCCGAGACAACCGCGACGTTGGTCTCGAACCTCTCGAGAGCGGGCGCCAGGCGCCGGGTCACAAGCGCCTCCATCTGGTGACAGGTAAATGCGCGCGAGATGCGAATCCGCCCCAGAAGCTCTTCGGGAACGAGACCCGCGCCGCGGGCGATCCTGGATATGAGAAACGGGTCGAACGAGTTCGCGCCGTCGAGGAACACGACCGGCTTTCGGCGGGCGATCCCCGCGAACGCCATGTAGAGCGCGAGATGCGTGACGGAGCCCGCGGGCCGGCCGTATGCCAGCACGATGTTGGCCGATGGCCCGACGCCCTTCAGGTCGGCCCGGATCCTTTCCAGCGCGCCGTCGGCCGGCATGGTCAGATGTTTCTCCATACGCCCACAACCTTCCCGATGATCCGGAACTCTTTTTTGCACTTATCGACGAAGATCGGCTCCATCTGCTTGTTCTCGGGCTTGAGAATAATGCGCCCGCTCTCGATGCTGAACCGCTTGGCGGTCGCCTCGTCGTCGAGCATGGCGATCACGATGTCGCCGCTCTCGGCCGTGTCCTGGCGCTTGACGAGCACGTAATCGCCGGAACAGATGTGCGCGTCGATCATGCTGTCGCCCTCGACGCGCAGCAGAAAACAGTCTTTGCTCTTGGCCCATTCCGCCGGCAGCATGATCGTGCCCTCGATGTTCTCGATGGCCAGTATCGGCTCGCCCGCGGCCACCCGGCCCACGATGGGCACCTCCGTCAGACCGCGCCTGGCGGAGCCGAGGACTTCGATCGAACGCGATTTCAGCGGCTGCTTCGAGAGATACCCCTTCCTCACCAGCGCATCCACGTGATTGGAGGCCGCGTGCGGCTGAAAGCCGAAGCGTTTGCAGATCTCGCGTATGGTGGGCGGATAGCCGTTTTCGTTGGCGAATTCCTTGATGAATTCAAGCACTTCCCTTTGCCTGTCTGTGAGTTGCGTTCGCATTGCGCCTCCTTTCCGATACATTGCCTATACATTAGTATAGTATATATTTGTATAGTTGTCAAGGGGAAAATTAAAAAATCTCGCCTCTACCACGGATTTATGGGCGGCCGAAAGACTGGCGCCGCTCAAGTGTCCCCCTGAACTCTCAGGGGCTACGCCCTCCAGAATTTCAAAAACTCCCACCACACCGCTGCAGGTTGCCGGAAAGTGTAGTGATGCCTAATTATGCACTTTTTGGCTTTTCCGGATGAAGAATATTTGGGTGAAGACTTTTCTCTTGACAATCCGCCTTTATTGGTTGAAGAATATCAGCATTCCCCAGCCAAACCTTCACTCCTCATTTTTCGGGCTTTTTATGCAAAAACTGCTGCTTTCTGATATACTTCTATCCATTAACTTCCAGCAAAACCTAAGTTTGATTTACACCCTCATGCCTAATTCAAAATAAGGCCATTGGCTTGGGGACTAGCTTAATGACTAGTACCGTTGATAGGAGCAGGGCGCTCGTCCAAGACAGCGAGAACCTTTTCTAAAAATGCATCGGCTAAAAGCTCAATCCCCTCCGGTGACATATGAGCATAATCGATAAAATATTCTGGATCTGA
>CBDUSG010000800.1:0-1684 GCA_965369575.1 uncultured bacterium
TGAGCAAGGCGCAGGCGCTGATCGAGGCGCTGGGGACCGGCGAAAAAATGTAGACGTTCCATAAACGCGCTCATACCAGCGCCGGGATCAAGAGAGCATGAAAAAACTCGTATACCTAAATGGGGAATTCGTTCCCGAGTCGGAGGCCCGTGTGTCCGTCTTCGATAGGGGTTTCCTTTACGGCGACGGCGCCTTCGAGACGATGCGGTCGTATGGCGGCCGCATTTTTCGGCTCGACCGCCACATCCGGCGCCTTAAACAGTCGGCCGAGATCATCGGACTTCGCCTTACGGATGCGCCGCCGAGGCTCGCCGAAATTTGCCGCCGACTGCTGGAGCTTAACGGCCTCGAGGACGCGATCCTCAGGATTTCCGTCACGCGAGGGACGGCTGCGGGAGGCATAGGGACAAAGACCGCCGACAGGCCCACGGTCGTCGCGTTCGTCAGGCCGCCCTCGCCGCTTCCCGCCGAGGCGTATGCCGACGGCGTCTCGGCAAGAATCGTTTCCGTCCGCCGCTGTCCGTCGGTCTCGCTCGATGCGCGCGTCAAGTCCATGAACTTCCTGAATTTCATTCTCGCGAGGGCGGAGGCCGAGCGCGGCGGCGCATATGAGGCGATAATGCTCAACCAGTCGGGACACATCGCCGAGGCGAGCGCCGCGAACACATTCTTCGCGACGGGAGGAGGGCTCGCTACGCCGTGCCTCGAATGCGACATATTGCCGGGCATCACGCGCGAGGCCGTGCTCGAGCTGGCGGCCGAGGCCGGTATACACGTCGAAGAGAGAAGGATCGCGCCGCCGGAGATCGCCGGATTCGATGAATGCTTTCTCACCAACAGCGGCGTCGAACTGCTTCCCGTGACGATGATCGATGATGCGCCCGTCGGAAGCGGCAGGCCGGGCCGCTTATACAAACGGCTGCACCAGGCTTACGGCGAACTCGCCCGGAAGGGATAAGGGGCATTGATCGACGTGACCTTTTACAAGCTTACTCGCGCCGATCTGGATGACATCATGGAGATCGAGCGCTTGAGCTTCAAGACGCCATGGAGCCGGTTCGCGTTTCTCCATGAGATGGAGTTCGAAAATTCTGTCTTCGAAACCATGAAGATCGGAGACAAACTCGTCGGGTACGGCGGCCTCTGGCATATGCGGGATGAGATCCACATTTCAAACATTGCGATACATCCTGAGCATCGCCGCAAGGGGCTCGGCTCGAGAATGCTGATACACCTGCTGAAAATGGCGATCGAGAAGGGCGCGTCGAAGGCGACTCTCGAGGTGCGCCCGACAAACCTGGCCGCCCAGCGAATGTATGAATCTTTCGGCTTCGAGACCATCGCCATTCACAAGCAGTATTATTCAGACGAGGGCGAAGACGCGCTCGTCATGTGGAACGCCGACCTTCACGCCGCTCTGGAAGCGGCGAAACAGAAGCAGCAATAATATGCGCCATGCATGAGAGGTTTTCGCCTCTGCACGCGACCGGAGCGCTCACCCCTCCTTGCGCCGGGATGATTCTCCTACCCCTCTATCCGAAACAGCCGCGCGGCCGCGGGACCCAGTACTATATCGATCTCTTCCTTGCTGAAGCTGAATTCGTCCGATTCGACGGCGCCCTTCACGCCTGCGATCCAATCCTTCGAGGGCAGCAGCAGCCCGAGATACGGATTGTCCGAGCCG
>CBDUSG010000801.1:0-1683 GCA_965369575.1 uncultured bacterium
CGAGTTCCGCGCCGCCATCTGTAAGCACCCTGAGCCCGTCAACCGAGATGAATGAGCGGCCCGAGGCGGGCGTCCTGATTTTCGCTCCCTCCGCCAGGCGGTCGCCCACGCGAAGGGGCCGCCACCGGGCGTTCGCGTCCGCTAGCTCGATGCCGTCCGAGCATCGCGTGACCATGCCGTCGAGCTCGTGGGGAAACGTCCTGTGGAAATAGAAACGCGCGAACACGTACGCCGACAGCAGGACGACCGCCGCGAAAGCCGCCGCTCCGACGAGGCCCCTCTTGAAGAAAATCTTGATGCCTCGCCTGAGCTTTTCCGAAAAACCGATGTTCGAGATCCGATCCATTATCTCGGGGTAAGCGTCGTGGCAGGCCAGGTTGCTCTCCAGGCCCGCTTCGGCAAGACCCTTAATTTGAAGATATTCCTCGAATCGTCGCGAGCAGCTCCCGCAGGCGCGCATGTGTTCCCTCAGGGAATCGGCGACGTCCGGCCCGAGTTCCTCCTCGACAAGCATATGGATGCGCGAGGCGTATTCTTTGCACTTTTCCACGTCAATCAACTCCAATGCCCATATCGGCAAGCATTCTTCTTAAGTTCTCTTTTCCCAATCTGAGGCGGCCGTCGATTGTTGTTTTCGAAAGCCCCGTCGTTTTCGATATTTCCTCGTAGGTCAGTCCGGCGAAATGCTTCAGCATGAAAACCGTGCGAATCTTATCCGGCAGCCCGGACACGGCCTTGAAAACGGCCTCCGCGGCCTCGTGGCGTTCCGGCGACTGATTCGCCGGATTCGAGCGCGCCGATTCGACAAACACCCCCTCGCGCCTTTCCCGGCGGGATTTTTTCCTGAAATGGTCTCTACATTTGTTCCTCGTCGCCTTGAACATCCATGCCGGAATCTTTTCGGGTTTTCTGATTTTGCGCAGATTCCGCCAAGCTTCCACAAAGACTTCCTGCTTGACGTCCTCGGCGTCCTCGGCGTTGCCGAGTCTCGCGTAGGCTATCGCGAACACGGTCTTTTGGTGCGCGCGCACAATTCGGGCGAAGGTCTCCTGGGCGCTTTGCGTGTTTTGTCTCAAAGACGCGTCTTTCTTATCGCCGCCATGACCGGTCCGGCTGTCAGCTGACTTCTTCATAATAATAGGCGCCGCCGAACGGAAAAATCGAATGGGAAATGAAGAGCATCCTCATTTAAATTATAGAGATTTGTTCGGGAAATGAGAAAGGCGGAAAGCAAAAGCCCTGCCGGCCTTCACTTTCCACCTTAACTTAGGGTCCATGTGGGGACACCCCTGGATTATCTTGTATCCTTGCTGTCCGGCCTCCTTCCACCGACGGAGAACTTGGAGAAATGCTTTATTTCGACGGTGATCTCGTTGTATTCGGGATCGACGGTACCGCCGAGCGATACCCACACGGGATGCTCGGGGTCGGTCTCGTCGTAGTAATAGATCTCGAGCATGCCCTCATCGAGCCCCTCAACTTCGTCGTCGGTGTATCTGATTGTCAGGGTCATCGGCTCGATGAATTTGGGCTTCTCCAGCCCCTTGGCGTCGAGCAACCGCATTGCAAAGAAAGTATTCTCGCCTTCGGTCAGCTCGGCCTCCTCGCCGATTGTGAAAGGTGTACTGATTGTAACGCCGAAGTTTTCCTCCAGCGTTCCGGGCGGGACGATGAGGTTTGTGC
>CBDUSG010000802.1:0-1678 GCA_965369575.1 uncultured bacterium
AACAAATATGTCCCCTCCGCGGGCGTCTTAGTCGCCCTGGTGATAGTCTATATTTTCTTTTTCGAGCCGCTCGCGGCGGAGAATTTCCTCTCGGAAGTGTTTGAGGTAGTCTTCCGGCCGATCAACACCTTCATCTCCAGCATCTTCTGAAATCTTCCGGCCGAAAGGCCCTGGACGGCGGCGGCAAGCCGTTTAGCGTCTCCGCCAGGAGCGGCGCCGCGAACCGGGAGCGATCAGTTCGAGAATCTCGCTGTCTCGAAGCAGCGGTTCCTGAATACGCAGGTTTTCAGCCGCTTCAGCCGCCTGAAAACTCCGCAGGACCCAATCGCTGGGGAAACTGGAGGCGACGTTGTGAAGATATGTTTTCTCCCCGGGCAGCAGAACCGAGGCGGCTTCAAAACCTCCTGCTTTTCGAATTCCGGGAATAAACAACTGGTGAAGGAATTCTTTGTCCGAATCGGCATCGAACTTGTCGAGGTCGGCGATGAGGCGAATCGGCCCATCGGCCATCGCCTTGGCGAATAGGGTCCAAACGCCGGCACGGCCCATTCCCACCAGGTTGATCTCTTCCGATCCTGAGCGCTGCCTCAAGTAAGCAATAGCAGTGAGGATGTCCTGTATGCGGTTGGCGTCGTCGGTACGATTGAAGGTCGTGAAGAAGGCTGTTCTTTGGTTGTCCTCCGGGGCAGGGCGTTCGCCTTTCGAGCGGCCGGTTTGGAACGCGTCAATCGCCATGAGCGAGCCGCCTCTGGCGAGCAATTGCCGGACGAGGCCTCCCTGGCTTTCCGAGGAACTCAGCGCCCAGGCCGCCCCATCCGGGTGAATGAGCAGCGTCGGGAGAACACCGGCACGCGAGCGCCGCGGTTCGAACATGACGGCGGAGACGCGGTCGCCCTTGGCGCGGCGGCCAAGCAGCAGAGTCTCGCCGGTTCTCAGCCTCTCGGTGCTTTCCGAGACGAGGTCTTCGGACTTCGGCATTTCGACCAAGACGGAAAACCGCAACGCCTCGCCGAACGCCTTTTGGGCGCGGCGCAGCGAGTCCGCGTCGTGGGGTTTGAGCGATGCGATATGACGCCGTGCTTGCTCGGTCAAGTATGCGATCAAACTCGCCTCGTCCACGGCGTGCTCGGGCAGCTTGTGGTCCCAGCGGCTCATCATCGCGCTCAACTGCGGTACGCGATACGACTTTTCGGCGAAGTGCGATTCCTCCTGGTCGTCGAGCACCTTCTTGCCGAAGAAACGATAGACCGCTTCACGGCTCTGCCGGTTGTAGTTATGCGGCGCATCGATCTGGACGTGTTCGAGCTGTTGCTCGGCGCCGAACAGGCGATAGATACGGCGGATGTCCGGGTACTCGGTGTCCGGGGAATTATGCGTCCAATCGCCGCTGGCCGAGATCATGATCATGGGCCGCGGCGCCATTAAGGCGCCGATCTCGACGTTGTACGTATCTATCCGCAGATTGGCGGCGTTTTCACATTTCGAGCCGCCTTGCATGATGGACGAGATCATGTTGACCGGCGCCGAAAATCGAATGCGATCGTCGACCGCGGCCAAGAGAAAGGTCTGTGTGCCTCCGCCGGAAGCACCCGTCGCTCCGATGCGCCGGGAATCGACATCCGACAGTGAGGCAAGAAAGTCGACCGCGCGAATACTGTTCCAAAGCTGCGCGCCCAGC
>CBDUSG010000803.1:0-1677 GCA_965369575.1 uncultured bacterium
ATCAGGGTCGGCCTCATCCGCCTCATGACCGTGTGGCCCTTCCCTCGGAGGCTCATCTCCCGCTATGCGTCGTCGGCCAGGCGGTTTGTGGTCGTCGAGCTGAACCAGGGGCAGATGGTCCACGAAGTACAGCGAATCGTCGGCGGCAAGACCGAGGTCGAGTCGCTCACCCGCTTCGATGGCGAACTCATAACCCCGGATGAAATTGTCGGCCACCTGGCCGAGGAGGAATGAGCGGCGATGTCGGTGATCCATGAATACATACGGTCGACGAAAAAGTTCCCTCACCTGTGGTGTCCCGGTTGCGGCAACGGCATCGGCCTGTCCGCGCTCGTGCGCGCGATAGACGGGCTCGGCTATTCGCGCAACGAGGTCATCCTGGTGTCCGGAATCGGGTGCGCGGCGCGCGCGCCGGTGTACGTCGACTTCAACACGCTGCATACCACCCACGGAAGAGCGCTCACATTCGCCGCCGGCATCAAGCTCGTCAAGCCGAAACTGCGCGTGATAGTGATCATGGGCGACGGAGACGCCGTCGCCGCGGGCGGAAACCACTTCATCCACGCCTGCAGGCGGAACATCGACCTGACCGCGCTCGTTTTCAACAACCGAATCTACGGGATGACCGGCGGGCAAAGCTCGCCGGCGACTCCCAGGGGCGAGAACGCGACCACCGCGCCCGCCGGCGTCATCGAGAACTCGTTCGACATATGCAGCCTCGCGGCCAGCGCCGGCGCGACGTTCGTCGCAAGGGGAACAACCTACTCCGCGAGGAAAACCGAGAAGTTTATTAAAAAGGCGCTCCGTCACAAGGGCTTTTCTCTCGTGGAAATCATCAGCCAGTGTCCGACAATCTATGGGCGTCTCAACGACATGGGCGACGCCGTCGAGATGCTCAAATGGCAGCGCAACAACGCGATTCCGATCGAAAAAGTGCAGGACCGATGGTCGGACCAAAAGAGCCTTTTCAAGGAAGAGCTGGGGGACAAGTTTCTTACCGGCGTATTCGTCGACGAAGACGCGCCGGAGTTCGTCAGAGAATACTACCACATGGCCAAGAAAATGCGGGCGGCCGCGGAAGGCAAGAAGAAGGAGAAGGCAAGAGGGTGAGAAGAGAATGCAGGCTCTGCGGCTCCGGGGGACAGGGTGTCATCCTGGCGGGCATAATCCTGGCCGAAGCCGCCGCCATACACGAAGGAAAACATGTGATCCAGTCGCAGGACTACGGCCCCGCGGCCCGCGGAGATTCGAGCAAGACCGACGTGGTCATCAGCGACGACGAGATTCACTACCCGAAATGCACGCAGCTCGATCTTCTGGTCGCGCTCTCGCAACGGGCATATGACAAGAACATACCGTTCCTCAAAGACGACGGTCTGCTCATCGTGGACTCGAACAACGTTGTCCTGTCCGCCCGCCGATCAGGCCACAGGATACCAATGACCGAAATCGCACGCGATGAGATCGGAAGCCCGATGAGCGTGAACATGGTCGCTCTCGGCGCGGTCGCCGCCCTGGACGGCGCCGCGACGATGGAGAGCCTGAAGAAATCGCTCGAGGAACGCGTTCCGGAGGGGACGAAAAGCCGGAACCTCGCCGCGCTCGAGGCGGGTTATGAAGCCGCCGGAAAACGCGGGAGAGCCGGCAGGTCCTCCGGGCAGCGAGGTAAATGAGAAG
>CBDUSG010000804.1:0-1674 GCA_965369575.1 uncultured bacterium
GAGGGCACGGTCGGGAAGATACAACCCGTCATAGAACCCATGACCCGCACGTTCAAGGTGACTGTCGGCGTCGCCAATCCGGACGAGCTGCTGAAGCCGGGCATGTTCGCCCGGGCCGAGATACAGACGGGCTATCACCCCGACGCCCTTGTGATGCCCAAAGCGGCGTCCCTCGAGGAAGAGGGAAAATATTTTGCCGTCGCCGTCCGCGACGGAAAGGCGCACAAGACCGGCATCGTCCTCGGCTTCAGAGACGGAGACATGATCGAGGTCGTGAGCGGCCTTTCCGAAGGCGAGCGAGTCGTGCTCGAGGGCGCCTATGCGCTTGCCGAGGGCGCCAGCGTGCGAGTGTCCGGAGAGTGATGTAGCGTGTATATCGCCGATTTTTCCGTCCGCCGCGCGGTCGCGGCAACGATGATGGTTCTCGTCGTCATCGCGCTGGGTATTGCCTCCTATTTCAAAATCCCAATCGACCTCCTGCCCGAGCTCAATTTCCCCGCCGCCGCGGTTCTCACCGAGTATGAAGGCGTCGGGCCCGAGGAAATCGAGAGTTCTCTCACGAAGCTTATCGAAGGAGCCGCCAGCCGCGTCGACGGCATAAAAGAGGTTCGCTCCACATCCGAGCGCGGCATATCCATAGTGGTACTCGAGTTCGCATGGGGCACAAACATGGATATCGCCGTCCAGAATGTCCGCGAAGAACTCGACATGGTACCGGACTTCCTGTTTCCCGACGACGCTGACGATCCCCGCATCATGAGGTTCGATCCCGCAGATATTCCGCTGATGGGGATAGGTGTCACAGGCGGCGGCAACAACCCCATGCAGCTGGAGAAGATCGTCGAGGATTACCTGGAAGATCCTCTTACGGGTGTCGAGGGAGTTGCCTCGGTCATGGTTTTCGGCGGCATGCCGCGAGAGATACTTGTGGCGGTCGACCATGACAAACTCACGGCCGCAGGCATCGGGCTCGATGTCGTAGTCGCGCGCCTCAGAGGCGAGAACTTCAACCTCTCGGTCGGAAGCTTGAAAGAGGGCTACAAGGATTATCTTGTTCGGGCGTTGGGCGAATTCCAGAGCCTCGACGAAATCGATGAGGTCGTCTTGGGCGTCAATAAAGGCAGGACCATACGGTTGAAGGACGTCGCAAAGGTCTACGACACGCATGCCGAGAATCAGGTGCTCGCGCGTGACAATCTCGAACCGGCCGCCATGATGATGATCATAAAACAATCCGGCTCAAATACGGTCGAGGTTTCCAGAAAAGTATGGGAGAAGATAGATGATCTCAAGCCGCTTCTTCCGCCGGGGGTCAAGCTCATCACCGAATTCGACACGGCCGACTTCATCAACCGTGCAATCGGCCACGTGCGACAGGACCTGATGTGGGGAGCGCTGCTCGCCGTCGTGGTACTGTTCTTATTCCTGCGTCACGTCAGGCCCGTTCTGATTATCGGCATAGCCATCCCCATGTCGCTCCTGGCCGCGTTCCTGCCGATGTACCTCACGGGGATGACGATAAACATGATCTCGCTGGGGGGGCTTGCGCTGGCGGTCGGCATGGTCGTGGACAACTCCATCGTCGTCCTCGAAAACATATTCAGGCATATGCAGGAAAAGGGAGAGGACCGGATAACCGCCGCCAAGAAGGGCGCGAGCGAGGTCGGCATCGCC
>CBDUSG010000805.1:0-1665 GCA_965369575.1 uncultured bacterium
CCTTGGACAATTTGCGGGACTCTGAGGCCGACAATACACGGTTGACACGACACTAAAATGAGCGCTCCGGCAAAGGATAGCATCGCCGCCGAGATGCGAAAGGTTTTCGGCGCCGATGAGAAAAGGATCGGCCACGCACTTAAGGTGCTCTCGTTCGCCGAGGAAATCCTGTGCGGGGAGCCGGGCGACCGCGACATCGTAATCGCGGCGGCGTTGCTCCACGACATAGGCATCCACGAGGCCGAGCGAAAGCACGGCAGCAGCGCCGGGCGCTATCAGGAAATCGAAGGGCCGCCCATCGCGGACGCGATACTCGATTCGCTGGGCGCCGGCGAGGATCTCACCTCGGAGGTCTGCGATATCGTCGGCCACCACCATTCCCCCCGAAAAGTCGAGACGCTGAATTTCAAAATACTATATGACGCCGATACTATAGTAAACCTTCTCGACGATGTTCCCCCTGCCGAATATAGAAGCCTGGAAGAGAAACTTGGGAGGATGCTCCTAACGCCGACGGGCCTCGATGTGGCGCGCCGCACGCTGCTGGGATAAGCTCTGCTCGGCTGTGGGACGGGGGATGGCGGGATGGCACGCCGGCGCAGTCGACAGCACGCCCGCAAAATTTTCAATGCGGCTAACGCGCCCAAGATCGAGCTCCCAAGATCGAGCTCCGAAGACCGGGCCCCGACTCGGATTCGCCGAAACTCAGACCTTCTGTTCCACGGCCTCGAGGTGTTGAACCGCATCGGCGAGACTGTACTTACTGAGGATGGACAAGATCGAGTCCTGGGTCTCACGCCAGTAATTGTGGAACGGGCATGTGCCGCTTCTTTCGCACATCTCCGGCGAACCGGCGCACTTGCTGGCGGCTATCGGCCCGTCGATGGCCACGACCACGTCGATGACTCTTATTTCAGATGGAGGCTTTGCCAGCGCGAAGCCGCCATTGCTTCCCCTGAATGAGTTCACGAGACCGGATTTTGCCAGGGTTTGGAATATTTTCGAGAAAAAATATTCCGGCATATCTTCTGCGGCCGCGATCTCACTCGCCATCGCCAATTTTCCGTTGGGCTGCCTGGCCAGATACACCATTCCACGCAAGGCATAGTCGGCTGCACGAGTTGAAAGCATTTCTTCTCCCCAACCTCTCCCCTTTGAGATGATCCGTTACAGCAGGAACTACACACTAATTTTAGACTAAATCAGGGCGAAAGTCAACAATTTTCGCCCGAATTCTGTAGCATTACGCCCCGCGCGGCCAGCGGGCCGAGACCCCGCCGACGAGGCAGGAATCGTCTTCAGGTGGGCCCAAGCGCAAGACGGCGGCGCATCCTAAGTGTCGTGTCAACCGTATATTGTCCGGTCTCAGAGTCCCGCAAGCCGTCCAAGGCAAGGCGCCGCCGTCAGCAATTCTTTCCCCCCCGGCAGGCAAATTTTTCTTGTCCATTCCGTACAGGGTTCCATCTCTGCGTCGAATGCGGCGTATCTACCATGCCTGTTAAGGCATAAAAGTTGCGACATCAATGAGTTAGGCGATTCGCCAGGAGGCGCTTCAAACCTCCGGCTTTGGCACATAGCTTGCTCTGATACTTTGACACGACGAAGCCCGCCTAGTGTCGTGTCAACCGTATATTGTTGTTTTCAGCGAGCCGAGAAGCGGTTAGC
>CBDUSG010000806.1:0-1653 GCA_965369575.1 uncultured bacterium
AGGCGCCCGCTCTGATAACCGGAACGCTCATGGATCGCCGAAACGCTCAGGTCGAATTTCCGTTCCGCTCCCTCTTCATTCAGAGCAATCCGGGTTTTGAATTCTGTCTTTTCCCCACAGATTCGGGCCAGCTCGGGCCAGAAGGCCAGCGCCTGGCTCGACGGCTGCCCGATCACATCTGAACGGGCGGAGCCGATGATCTTTCTGGCGGATGGATTGAGGTCCGCGACGCAATCGTTCGCATCGAATACGATTACAGCATCTTCCATGCTCCGGATAACGGCATTTTGCGCCGCCGGCACGATGTTCAGCAAGCGATACCTCAGCAGGCTCCAGGCGCAGACCAAGCAGGTTATGGCGAAGGCAAACGGAGTAGGATCAAGATGTGAAACGGGACTCAGGCCAAGAGAGTATATGAAATTCGCCACCAACGGCACGAGGGAGGCTATGATCATCGCGGCGACCTGCCTGCGCCGCAGCATGGGGGATCGTGCGGTCGAACTGACCAGCAGGAATATGCCGAGCAAAAGCAACGAATAATTATATCCGGCGCAGACCCGGAGCGCGGGTCCGACAGGTAGAGACAGGATAGGAAATGCGCCGCTTTCGTCCAGCGCCACGCTCTTCCAGAACAGGTAGTGCGCGTCGTTTGTCCATACAAGCAGCAACGTCGCAAGGGGCATGATCGCAAGCAGGGCGAGATTGCGACGACTGAGCCAGGAATGTCTGCCGCTGTACTGAATAACAAAGACAAACCAGGCTGTGGGCGCGGCGGCTATGCCAAAATATTTGAGCCTCGCCCACAATACTTTGAGGGACAAATCAGTGGCGCCGAGTTCCAACATATATATCACCGACCAAACCGACACGGCCGCCATCAGCAAAGCGAGAGTACGAGCCTCAGGCACGTGGCGATTCCGCCAGATGATGAGAGCCAGTACTGCAGCAACGGAACTTACTGCTATTATAGGAATTATATACGGAGTGTATTGCCAGGACACTTTTCCCCCCCAACATGGGTAATCGACGGCGATCGACTCCTCCGGCCGTTCAATATATAGGCATTTTTTATGCCGAAACGCTGAAAATCCGGGCGCTCGAAGCGGCCTCTCAGTCGTAAACACTTTATCTGCAATGACTTATTTATGCGCAGATATTTCATGAATCTACGAGGTCAGACCCGGGATGTGCACAATTTCGAACAAAATTCAGCATCTTCGGCGGAGTCGAGGTTTATCGGACCCCGGGCAGGGAGCAACTAAAATAGAATTATCTGCGATATGCACTGTCTTTTCGATAAACAAAGGGACATTAGGCTGAAATTTCTGAACCCTCACAGAATCTGGCCCGCAACGGGTCACTGCCGACGGCATACCCCACATAGAGCCATCCTATAAAATCGTTCTCTCCAAGAAACGTGAAGAACAGATGCCTTATTCATCACTTTTCAGGTTTTCACGTGTGAAGAATACCCGCCCTATGGGATGAGAATTTGACTTGTTCTTTCCTGTGCATGGTTTCTTATCAGTGGTTCCTTGGCTTAATAATAATGCCGTGTGCTGAGTCGTAGCTATTGGTAATGTGTCGGCAGATGATTTTTGCTTCGGCAGGCGGGCGGAAATCCTGAAGCAAAGAAAACCGCTCAAGGCGTAT
>CBDUSG010000807.1:0-1650 GCA_965369575.1 uncultured bacterium
GATACCGAGAACAAGCGTCGGAAAATTCAACAAGAAAGACATCAAGCAAAATCTGGACGATTTCGTCTCGAAGGCCAAAAGGATGTCCGGGGTCTGATCTGCCGGACATGTCGGACCGGTGTCGGGCTGTCAACTGAAGCGTCATTGAAACGAAAAAGGACGTGAGATGCACTATCGCGATTTCGGCGCCACGGGCGCCAAGGTTTCGGCGCTGGGTTTCGGCGCAATGAGGCTGCCGGTAACGGGCGAGGGAGAGCAGACGAGCGTCGACCTTGAGAAGTCGGTCCCGATGCTGCGGCGCGGACTCGACCTCGGCATTAATTACATTGACAGCGCGTGGGGTTACCTCAACGGGACGAGCGAGATCGCCGTGGGGCGCGCGATCGCCGATCGAGACCGGGCCGGCGTTTATGTCGCCACGAAGAATCCTATCGACACCGACGTCAAGGAGTGGCGCAGGCGGCTCGACATCCAGCTCGAGCGTCTGAACACGGACTACATAGACTTCTACCACATCCATTCGCTGCAGTGGAGGACATACCGCAAAAAGGCCGTGCCTGAGGGATACATGGACGAACTCCGCCGCGCCCGCGACGAGGGGCTCATCCGCCACATCTCGTTTTCATGCCATGACAGCCCGCAAAACACGATGAAGCTCATCGACACGGGCGAGTTCTCCTCGATGCTCGTGCAATATAACCTGTTGCACCGATACAATGACGCCGCAATCGCACACGCGCGCGAAAAAGGGATGGGCGTGGCGGTCATGGGCCCTGTCGGCGGCGGCCGCATCGATTTCATGAGCCGCCTCGAGCCGCGCGAGGGCCGCACCGTGCCCGAGCTGGCGCTGAGGTTCGCGCTCGCAAACGAGGGCGTCGGCGTCGCGCTCTCGGGCATGAGCACCATGGAGATGATCGGGCAAAACTGCGAGACGGCGGAAAACGACGGCCCGCTCTCCGCTGTCGAGAGCGAGGACATCCAGGCGATGCTCGGCCAGCTTAAGGGCCTCGAAGACCTGTACTGCACCGGCTGCGACTACTGCATGCCATGCCCCAGCGGCGTCAACATTCCCGCCAATTTCCTGCTCCTCAACTACGACCAGGTTTACGGCTTCGGGGATGGCATGGAAGAGCCCTACAACAAGGGCCTGAAGGCGGCCGGCGCTTCGGCCGATTTCTGCATCGAATGCGGCGAATGCGTCGAGAAATGCCCGCAGAACATCCCTATTCCCGAGCGGCTGAAAGACGTGGCCGACCATTTCGCCAAAAGCGGCAAGAATCCCGAGAAATCCTGAATTAGACGCCGTCATATTTGACGCTTTACAACGAAAAGTGCTAAAATGACGCACGGCGGCACCCCAAACGCCTCTTGTTTTCCGAATCCGATCCGTTCGCGCTCCCGGCATACAAAGCAAAAAGGAAGTATTCGGCGAGAACGCCGGATCGGAGGATTTCCATGCTGGGAGAAACTGCAATAATGGCTGAGCGCGAACTCGACCGCCTCTTCTACCCGCGCGGAATCGCGGTGATTGGCGCGTCCGATGTATATGGAAAAGGCTCGAGCATGTTCCTGCGCAGCCTCATCGACCTCGAGTACCCCGGCGGGCTGTATCCGGTCAATGTCAAAGCCGACGGCACCGCAATGGGGCTG
>CBDUSG010000808.1:0-1645 GCA_965369575.1 uncultured bacterium
ATCCATCCGACCCAGTCTCCTCTCGTGGGGCTCTCGTGTGTCATATCCCGGAAGGTGATGAACAATCTTCCATCCGGTGCATAGCGCCCCGTATGCCTGTCGCCGGTGAGCGCCCCGGGCAGCTCGACCGGCTCGGTCCAGGTGCTTGCCTCGTCATTGCTGAAAATAACGAACGAGTTGTGTTTGCGGCTGTTCTCTCGGAGCAGCAGAGCGATTTGTTTGCCGTCAGGTGATCTTATCGCTCCGGGTTCGCACAGATGCGCAGTCGAATGCTGCGCTATGATTTCAGGCTCGCCCCAGGTCAAGCCGCCGTCTTTGGAGATTGTTTTGAACACGTGAAACTTTGTTCTCTTGCCGGCGCCGCGCAGGAAGCGGCCGTCGTCATGAAACAGCGCCATGTAGCTGCCGTTCTTGAGCCTGACGAGCGAGCCCATCGCGACGATTCCGCCGAAGTTGCCGATAGGCTTGAGCGGCGTCCAGGTTTTGCCGTCATCTTCCGAGGCTGCCATGCGGATGGGGTACAGCCCTGAGAACATGATTAATCGCTTGACGCCCTGTGGGTCGATCACCCGATAGATCGTGGGGACTTCTTTCGATGTCGCCCAGTTTTCCGGCACAGGCAATCTGTCCGACCAGGTCAGGCCGGTGTCATTGCTCTTCTTCATGACTATAGCGCCGCGTCCGTGGCCCTTGGGGTAGACCGTTATTATGGTCTTGTTATCCTCCAGCAGAACCGTTGTCGGATGGCCCAGATACTGGCCTGGCTGTTTGTCAACCACGATCTGGCGGTGGGTCTCGCCTGCAAGGTCGATCAGTGGGATGGAATAGCCTCGCGGCTGACTGGCCTTTTCGCTCGCGAACGTCCCGATCGCGCCTGCAAGGCAAAAGGCAAAGATCGTTAAAGCACTTTTCGGTTCAATCATAGCTACTCCTCTAACGTTATGGCGGCTCTTGTGACTGTTCTTCTTATCTCTTTCCGGCAGTCCTGTCAAGTTTCCCCCCTCTCATCAATTGAAACAACTATTCCTTTTTTTCACCATTGCTGGTATAATCCTTGGAAGTCGCAATACATGGAGCAAGAATGCACATTTTTAGGCAGGATTTGAAGTGTTGCAGGGGAAAATTCATGTCGAACTTTAGCCGTAGAGATTTTATCAAAACGTCCGGCGGGATCCTGAGCGGCGCTGCTCTTGGATCGATCCTTGGTTGCAAGAAGCAACGTTCCCAATGGGGCGGTTTCAGGTATGCCATGTGCAACGAGAGCATGGCTGATCTCAGTTGGGGCGAGCAATGTCGAATAATAGGCGACGCCGGTTATCAGGGCGTTGAAATTGCAGCGTTTACTTTGGAGAAAGAGGGCGAGCAGGAGATAAGCCCGCCAGGACGAAAGGAAATGGTTGCGGTAAAGAGTGACGCCGGCCGCGAATGAGTCGGGCTTCATTGGTTGCTGGCGCCGCCGCCGAAAGGATTGCACTTTACTACACCAGATGTTACCGTCCGGCGCAAGACTGTGGCATATCGTGCCGATCTTATCGATTTCTGCGGCGACCTCGGCGGCTCCTGCATGATCTTCGGCTCTCCAAAGCAGCGCAATACTAAAGGTATTACTGTCGAAGAGGCCAAGAAACATTTCGTCGAAGGGCTT
>CBDUSG010000809.1:0-1640 GCA_965369575.1 uncultured bacterium
TAAGCGGTCATCTGCTGTGTTGCATTCGCTCGAAATAGCTATGGCTAGTCCTGCGTTCATGCGCCTTGCAGCTAACCGCTTCTCGGCTCGCTGTAAACAACAATATACGGTGACACGACACTAGCAGTCCGCAGACCGCTGCGTTCGGCCAAGAACATACGAGGCAACAACCCGGTGGGGGTTCGATGCAGGTATCGGACCCCCATTTTCGGTTTCATCGGCGAAGCGGATGTGCATCGATCCCATCCGACCCGTAAAGGCAGACATTATTTACCCCCGCATGGCGAATTTGCATTCGTCCCGGCAATTCTGATATATTCTCGTCCTCGAAAACTTTTCACCTGTGCGTTTTTGAAGAAAGTGACAGCCGGAATGAAAAAGACTCGACACATATACATGGTTTGTCTCCTTATCGCCCTTGTGCTGTCTGGGTCTGCGACTGCGGCGTTTCCTCTTCGCACTCTGGAGCCGGGTGATCCTGTCCGCAATTTCACGCTGCCCGCTCTGGGCGGGGGCGAGACGGACGTCCTCGGCGCTGAAGGGCAGATAACCGTGATCCTCTTTTGGGGAACCGATAGCGAGGGCAAACGCGAGAGGGCCGTTGAGATTCTGCATACTCTTCAACGTATCGGCAAAAGCTACCGCGAGCAAGGGGTTGTCGTGCAGTCCGTGAATATCGATAAAGACAACAGAGATGCATTGAATCAGCTCATAAAGAAAGAGGGCGTCACCGTTTCCGTGCTGCTGGACGAGAACGAGGAACTGTATGGAACGTACGGGCTCTTTATCTTTCCCACCGTCGCCATCGTCGACCGCGAAGGCAGGCTGAAGACGGCCGTCGGCTACACGTACAACATAAGCGAGATCATCGAGGGTGAGATACAGATCATGCTCGGACTGAAAACGGCCGAGGAACTGGAAAAGGAGATTCATCCCGAAGACATGGTCGAGGCGCCGGACAATGTAAAAAAGGCTGCACGGCGCTTGAACCTGGGTCGAAAATTTATGGAGACCAGGCTGCTCGACATGGCCGGCCGCGAGTTCGAAAAGGCGGTAGAGCTGGATCCCGAAAATGCCGAGGCTCACGCCGAGCTCGGCGCATTTTACGTTCAGAAACGCGAGTTCGACAGAGCGCTGCACGAGCTGACGGCAGCCATCGAGCTGGATCCCGACTCGGTCAATGCGCGCCTTGCGTTGGGCTCGCTGTATCGCCGAAAAGGCGAATCGGAGAATGCCATTTCCACATTGAAAGGCGTTCTCGAGCTGGACCCGGCGCATGCGGAGGCCCTCAATGAATTGGGAGCCGTGTACGAAGACATGGGACGAGTTGAAGAAGCCCTGCAGCAGTATAGAAATGCGCTCGGCATAGTTTTTGAGGGCGAGCTCGCGCCCGAATGAGCTTTTTTCATTCCTCCGCGCCGCGCGGCGGGTTTCGCATCTCATCAACCATTTTCAGCGGGAAATCGCGGCTTCCGCAAAGAACTCCCTCCCCGATATCGTCCAAGCGACGGCATCCGGCCCCGCTCTCTACCTGTGTCCGATCCATGTTCCGCCGGAATATTTGACTTCTCTTTTTTGAGAGGACTATAATGGATGGGTCGGAATAGCTGAACGGTCCGCGCCAGACACGGGGTATGATG
>CBDUSG010000810.1:0-1628 GCA_965369575.1 uncultured bacterium
GGACGATCACGAACTCAATGCTCTTGCCGTCGCGTATGAGCCTGGGAGAATCGAGCGACTTGTTGAACCTGCCGCTTTTCTCGACGATTCCCACGCGGAACAGCTCGGCGATTGCGTCTATTATTCCCGACCCGCAGATTCCGCGGGCCGCATCGTCGTCTCCGCCGGATATAATCGTGTACTCCGGCTCGAGGGTTTGAGGGTCGATGCCGACGCGCTCGACGGCGCCCGGCGCGGCCCTCATGCCGTATTTTATATGGGCTCCCTCGAGTGCCGGGCCGGTCGCGCACGAGGCCGCAAGCAGCCTGTCCTTATTGCCCAGCAGGATCTCGCCGTTGGTGCCGATGTCGATTATCAGTTGCATCTCGTCTTTCTCGTAGGGCGCCTCGGCGATCAGCACGCCCACGTTGTCGGCGCCGACGAAGCCGGCCACGATGGGCAGCATATGCAAGTTGGCGGACTCGTTCACTTTGATCCCGAGCCCCGAAGCCTTCATGTCGACGGCGCTCTGGACCGCGGGCACAAACGGCGAAACGCCGACGGCCTCGGGCGATATTTCGAGGAACAAGTGATGCATCACCGTGTTGCCGACGACGCACATCTCGAGTATATCGTCCGGCGCGATGCCGGCCTTCTTGCAGACGCTCTCGACGATCTGGTTTACCGCTCCGATTATTTCCGCGTGAAGCTCGGAGAGGCCGCCCTCGTGCGTCATGATATATGTGACGCGCGACATGACGTCCTCGCCGTAGGTCACCTGCGGATTCATGAGCGAGTGGACCGCCGCGACCACGCCCGTCGAGAGGTCGCAAAGGTAGCCGGCTACCGTCGTCGTGCCGATGTCGACGGCGAGGCCGTAACACTTCATCGATGCGCCGGGCGTCAGGCTCAGAATTTCCCTGTCCATCCACACGGCGGCGGTGACTTGCCAATTGCCCTCGCGGAGAATGCCGGGAATCCGCCTCAGAACGGGCATTCCCGCCGTTATGCCGCGCAAGGCATGCTGCGCCTCCAGCGCCTCGATCAGGCGATCATAATCGGCGGTCGCGTCGGCCAGCGTCGGCTTTTCGAGTTTGACCGAATAAGTCTTTATGGCCGGGTTGAGGTTTATTTCCCTCAGGGTGACTTCCTTACGGACGACCTGCTTGCCGCCGCGGCTTTCCTCCGGCACGAAAAGCAGTGCGTCCTCGAGGACGTCGGCGGCGCAAGCGAGCCGGCAGCCTTCGGAAATCTCCTTTTCGGAAAGCAGCTCCTTCTCTTCATCGACCGGCGGGGAAAGGCAGTCGCGCCCGGAGCGGATGCCCTGGCGCTCGAAAAGGCCCTCCTGCACGCGCACCCTGCATTTGCCGCAGGTTTTCTGTCCTCCGCAAACGGCTTCGATGTCGACGCCCAGCTCGCGCGAGACCTCGAGCAGGTTCTTACCCTTTTCGACGCGCCCGCGCCGGCCCGAAGGCTGAAATATGACGAGCTTTCTATCCAAAGAATCACTCCTCCGCAGTTAGACGGCGCATGATCCCAAAATTTCGGCTGCCCATGAACCTGGTTGAAATGAGAGGGTCTTCGGCCCGATTATCTTAAGGAATATGAAACGATGCTGTCAAATGTAAAATGCGACATATCAGACAGCC
>CBDUSG010000811.1:0-1626 GCA_965369575.1 uncultured bacterium
AGATGACGCTTCGGTTCAAAATGACCGAAACAGGCGGCAGCTGCGATCCCGGCTGCCATGAATACCGCACGTACGACAGGAAATATCCCGCCCCTGAGAAATAAGAAAGAACCCCCGGAGAGCCTCAGACCCTCGACCTGCGGATTCGAAAAAAAACACAACCCCTTTTTTCGGTTCGCATGAAAGCCGTGTGCCGGCTGCACCTCCTCCGGCTGAGAATGCCGCTGCCTGTTACTCTGCTATGACGACGCTCTTCGTACGCCTATTAATTACTTTAGGCCGGACCGTATGTTTGACACCGGATGCAACCGATCGATATAATTCATCCGCCGCCTCTCACTTTTCAAACGCCGAGGATAAGCGGATGAATGCAGATGATATCAAAGGCCTGGGCCGGGCTCTGGACGCCGACTGCTTGGGAATTGCGAGCAGGGAGGCGTATGAGAAGATCGAGCCTGAGGCCGACTTGGACGTGCTCGCCAAGGGCGCAAAATCGGTCATCGTTTTCGGGATATGGATGGGCGACGCCGCCATCGAGAGTCCGACGCCGGTCATACAATCGCAGCACTTGATGATCATTTACGAGGAAATCAACCGCATCGGCCTGAAGATCGCGCGCGACCTCGAAAGAGCCGGCCACCGCGCGGCGACGATCCCGCCGCACCTGCCCATCGAGATGAGCGACGAAAAGAAGGGGCTGATAGGGCCCGTCTCGCTCCGGCACGCGGCCGAGGCGGCCGGCATGGGAAGGATGGGGCTGAACCGTCTGTTCATCAGTTCCGACGCCGGAGCCCGCGTTCGGCTGGGAGGCGTGGTCACCGACGCCGAGATTGAGGCCGATCCGCCCGTTTCGGAACTACTCTGCGACGATTGCATGCAGTGCGTTGAGGCGTGCCCCGTCGCAGCCATCGGCGGGGACGGCAAGGTCGACGTGGTCAAGTGCATGCGCAACAATTTCCCCTACGGCCTCTCGAACCTCATCAAGCGACTCTCCGACCTCGAGACCGAGGGCTCGTCGGAGGATTGGAAAAAGTTCTTCAAAAGCCCCGACTTCTGGAACTACTACCAGGCGCTCAGCCTCGGGCTGTTCTACTCCTGCTTCGAATGCCAGCGCGCCTGCCCGATGACGGGCCGAAAATAGCCTCTGCCGCCATGCCCGGCGCGCCGCGCGAATACCTTGTGGAAATCCCATCCGAGATATGAAGGCGTTTTCCATTTGTGCAATACAATGTTATATTTTGTATTAACAATGGTGTGCGCCAACCTTTTCAACTCTCATAAAGAAAGCGAACAAATGAAAGGAGCGTGCCTATGTCACGGCTGAATATGGTCTCGCCGGAGCAGGCGCCGGACAGCGTGAAACAGATTTATGAAGCGGTCGAGAAAAGCATCGGGATGGTGCCGAACGTCTTTAAGGTCATGGCCAATTCACCGGTCGTGCTCCAGGGGTTCATGGGCCTGAGTTCGGCGCTGGGCGGGGGAAAGCTTCCGGCCGAGCTTCGAGAGCGCATCAGCCTGGGCGTTGCCCAGTTCAACAAATGCCACTATTGACTGTCCGCGCATACGGCTGCAGGTCTGCAGCTGGGAGTCAGCGAGGATGAACTCAAGGCGGCGCGCAACTGCGGG
>CBDUSG010000812.1:0-1626 GCA_965369575.1 uncultured bacterium
ATCGGTGCGGTGGATGGAGTCGGACGGCAAGCGGATACGGCTTGGAACGGGGAGAGACTTCGGCGTGCTTGTGCATGATCATGTCTTCGCGCAACTTCTAAAGGAATCCCGCTCATATCTACTTGTGCACGCTGCGGCGCTTTGCCATAAAGACCGGGGGATAATCGTGGTGGGGCCTCCCTTCGCAGGCAAGACGACGCTGGCCGTCAGTCTGGCAGCACGCGGATGCGAGTACTTCTCTGACGACCTCGCACCCCTCAATCGCAATGACGGCATGCTTCATTCATTCCGCCGGACAGCAGGGGTTCGCCTCGGGTCGGGAAAGCGTGAATTTCGATCGATAGGCCAATTGGACGGAGAGGATTCGCTCCGTCCGAAGCCTGCCGCTTGCCGCCTGGGGTCGGTTTTTCTCCTCGATTCAGGAGAAGAGGGAGAGGACTCTGCGAACGGCGGGCGATGGACGGTGGTATTCGCTCCGGGCGCCGAGGATTTTGAGCGAGAGTTGACCGCCTCTCAGGATTTTCTGATAGCGCGAAGGTTCAATTGGGGTGGAGGCGTTCGCATCGACTTAATCGTACCGGATGGCGGCAATGCCAGCGAATCTCTTAGAGGTATCATAGCGTCCCGCCCGAATGAGATCCTGTATATGGGATCGACTCCGCGAATCTGGCCTTCATCCCCGCCCGACAAGCCGAAAGTCTCGGCGATCTCCAGGCATGAGGCGGCCTTCGAGATTCTCCGGCATACCTTGAATCGTGGGCCTCATACAAAACTGCATCAGGACTATGGCGAACACCCCCACTTGAAGGCATTTTCCGACATCATGAGTGCCCTCTCCGAGGCAAAATGCTTCCGCCTGACGCCCGGGACCCCCGAGTCGACGGCGCGGATCATCATCAAGACCACGGAGAACAGTAATGACCGCACGACTTCCACACTTTTCGGGCAAAACACAGATGCTGAGGGTAGCCCTGTGACCGCCCAACAACCGCTCCAGGAGACCCACCCATGAATCGAGATAGGCGACTCACCATTATCGTCGGCGTATTTGTGTCGATGATGCTATGTGGCGCGCAGTTTGAGATGGTCAGCGCCAACGGACCGGTGTGCAGTGTTTCAGGTTACGGTGAAATATTCGGAACATGTCGTAGCACACCCGGACCCTGCAGCGAGGCGAACCAGCCCCAGGTTGTGCAGATTGGAGGCCCGGGCTCCCGGTCCAGCGAAGGGGGCAACCCGGGGCTTCTCGATCTCGGCTCTCCGGCCGCCGCGATCATCGAGTTCGAGGTTGTTGCCGACTCGGATGGCGACGGTCTGATGGAGCTGGAGCTCACGGTCAGGAACAGCGACTGTGAGTCGTCGCTTACCGCGTTCTTTTTCAATGTCGGAACGAGCGTGGCGAATCTCAAGGACCTTCGGGTGAGCGGCGCATCGACGCAATGGAACCTCGATTTCGAGAAGGCGGATGAGCAGACGTCGGCGGAGATCAAGGCCGATGGCTTCGGGAAGTTCGATGCGGTCATCTACAACGGGACCAGCAGCGCCGCGCAGGGGGGCGATCCCGACGAGATCATCGAGGGTCAAGCACTGACCTTTGTCGTTGATATTGAGCCGGCCGACACCGGC
>CBDUSG010000813.1:0-1623 GCA_965369575.1 uncultured bacterium
CGGGCGGCAGAGATTCGGAGAAGACAACCGATTTCATCACGTTGACGCTCTTCATCTCACCGGTGGCATCGCCTGCGCCACAAGAGAGAACTTGCCGGAAGCTGAGAGTCGCGTATTGCTCGTCACTGACGCCGGGTATCGTTACCGAACCCTCGACAGTCCCGCTTGGATCCGACAACAGCAGTACTAAGTCGATGTTATCCAGAGTCTCGCCCGGATTTGTTGTGCCGTTCAAGCATGCGTACTGATAGCCTGCCGCATAGACGACCATGTTGTAAGTGCCGGGCTCGACGAACAGAGAGTATGCCCCGGTTTCATCTGTAATGGTTGCGGCCTGGATGATCACCTCGTTTGCTTCATCTGCCGCGCCTCCATCGAAGACCTGGGCGCCGACGACGGCCCCCTCGATCGGAGCGCCCGTTCCATCTTCGCTCACTCTTCCGCGAATGATCGAAGAATCGTCGACTTCAAGGACTTTGATGGTCGGCTTGAGGAGCCAATTGCCGCTGTTTCCGGCTTTTACTACCGACCGCGAAGCGTCAAAATCCAGAATGAGCTCCTTGATCTGACTCGGGCCGATGTCGAACCCTTTCACGATTTTGATCCCGCTCTGGGAACCGCTTGGAACTTTTAGTTCATGGATGGTATCGTCGGAGAGGATTACGTAGTTGGCATAGGGGTGCAGCTCGCTGAAGATGTTGAGGCCGCTATCGGGTATTTCACCAATAATGAGACGCATCTGTGTATAGTGACCGGCCTGAAGATCGGAAAGTCCAAGTTCCTCGCGCATTCCATTAACAAGCTCGAGCAGATTGTATGTCCTATAAGGATAGGCGACGATCTGCCAATTGTCAGGGTTGCCTTCACTTCCGCCCAGGTGGACCTGCACTTCATCGATCGAAACATATACGGCCTGATAGTCGTCGGTGAACGCATCCAGCAGGCTTAGCGCCAGCGTTCCCGCGCCTGAGCCACCGGACCCTCCGCCGCCTCCACTGCTGCAAGCCGCGATTGTGAGAAAGACCAGCGCTGAAAGAAGGAGAAGGCTCTTGCCAAATATATCCAGCGCAAAGCCCCGCATCTTGTTCATGGTGATGTTTGTGCTATCCATTCTTGACCTCCTGCAAATAATACAAACATTTATGCCTCAAGCCGCGACGATAGCCGCAAAGAGGAAGACCAGCTACGCTAAATCGCCCGACAATCCAACAAACATATGCATCTCGTTTGTGCCTATCTCCATAGAGTGTGCTGAAAATCATCGTGTATTCGTGGCGAAAAAGAAAGTCCTCTGCGCGAAAAAGCTACAAATATATTTAACCATATAGCTAACCCAATGTCAAGTGACATATGGCTCGGGCAACTCCAAATCATGCAATGAATGCTTTCTAACGCAGTTGAGAACATGATACAGGATGCTTGTCAGGAGAACTCGTTCTCAAAAAGGGCGGTGGAAAAGGCTGAAGTTTCTGTTTGGAATAGAGCATATTCTTAACTCTTGAAGATGCAAATCACGGTAATTTGGAAGCTAAAATCAGTGCAGAAAAGAAAACGGATTCTTCACCCTTTGAGAGCGATATTTGAACGATCGGATGGGCGAAAGTTTCACTTTCGGGGATCGGG
>CBDUSG010000814.1:0-1604 GCA_965369575.1 uncultured bacterium
AGACATGGTATTCCGATTTTCTCGAATTCGTGAAGGAGGAAAAAATCTTCGCCTCGCTTTTGACGCCGTCCGGCTATGGCGACTCCGATTCGCGCTGGGACACCTGGCGGATATGCGAATTCAATGAAATACTGGCTTTTTATGGACTATGCTACTGGTACACATGGCAGGTTTCTATACTCGGGCTCGGTCCAATCTGGATGAGTGACAACGAGGAGCTCAAGCTCAAAGCCGCACACCTTCTCAAGGAAGGGGCGATATTCGCTTTTGGACTTTCCGAAAAGGAGCACGGGGCCGACGTGTATTCGACCGACATGACGCTTACCCCGCAAGGAGACGGAACCTTCAGGGCCAATGGCGAGAAGTACTACATAGGCAACGGCAATGAGGCCCCCATGGTATCCACCTTCGGGAAAATGGCCGATACCGGCGACTACGTGTTTTTCGCCGTCGATTCGCAGCACGAAAAATACGAGTGCAAGAAAAACGTGGTCGACTCGCAGAACTACGTGGCCAATTACGCGGTCAACGACTACCCGATCACGAAGGCCGACATTCTCTCAAGTGGACGCGACGCCTGGGATGCAGCCCTCAACACGATCAACATCGGGAAATATAATCTCGGGTGGGCCTCGATAGGCATCTGCACGCACGCATTCTACGAGGCCATCAATCATGCCGCCAACCGAAGGCTGTACGATATGTATGTGACCGACTTCCCGCATGTCAAACGGATGTTTACCGACGCCTATGCGCGCCTTGTCGCCATGAAACTCTTCGCGCTGCGCGCGGCAGACTACATGCGCACGGCGTCGCCGGATGACAGGCGTTATCTCCTCTATAATCCGCTGGTCAAGATGAAAGTTACGACACAAGGCGAAGAAGTTGTCACCCTGCTTTGGGATATCATCGCCGCCAAAGGTTTTGAAAAGGATATGTATTTCGAGATGGCGGCAAGAGACATAGGGGCCCTGCCGAGACTCGAGGGCACAGTCCACGTAAACGTCGCCCTTATCCTGAAGTTCATGCCCAACTATTTCCTCAATCCGGCCGAATTCCCCGACATTTCAAAACAGATCGAACCGCGAAACGACGACTTCCTGTTTCAGCAGGGGCCGACAAAGGGCCTCGGCAAAATTCAGTTCCACGACTATAACATTGCGTACGGGAGCTGCGACCTTCCCAACGTCAACGTGTTCAAGAACCAGATAGAAGTTTTCAAGGAGTTCCTTGCCGCGGCCACTCCCGACGCCGAACAGCAGAAGGACATCGATTTCCTGATGAGCCTTGGCGAAATGTTCACTCTTGTCGTCTACGGACAGCTTATCCTCGAGAACGCAAGAATCTACGGGGTCGAAGACGATCTGGTGGATCAGATTTTCGATTTCATGGTGCGTGATTTCTCGAAATCGGCCGTCGAGCTTCACGGCAAGCATAGCAGCACGCCCGAGCAGATGGAATATTGCATGAATATTATCCGCAAGCCCGTCCCCAACGAGGCAGGATACAAAAACATCTGGGAAAACCACGTCCTCGCCATGAAAGATGTGTATAAGATGAATGAAGAATCGCAGCGGTGAAAGTCGTCCATGATCCCATGATCA
>CBDUSG010000815.1:0-1604 GCA_965369575.1 uncultured bacterium
CGGAACATCTTGGAACAATTTGGAGCAGGTTTAAAGAGTGTCTATGCAAGGCCCAATAACTCCGTTTAGACGGGGACTGTCTCAAGGACCTGATGCAGACCATATCTCAGCCAAAGGCGGACCGAAAACGGACCGGGCAAAAGGGGAAAGTCCAAAAACCTGGATTGAATGAAATCAACGACTTGGGTGGCAAAATTTGCACGGTGTAATTTTTGGAGGCTGTTTAATGAGAGGCGATAAGGCAGACGAAATAGAAAGGCTCGAAGAGGGCCTGGCGCGGGCCGGTGGTGATTGGCTACCGAAAACAATCGAGGTCGAACTCGGTCCAAAGAGCCCGGAGGATCTCCTTCGCCTGACCGACTACGGCGACAGGCTGGAAGATGCGGTGAAGATCCGCAACGGCTGGCTCTACATAATGCTCAGCCGCAAGGTCGGCCACGGGAATTTCAAAAAATACCTCGAGGACCACCGGCGGCCGTATCACAGAGTGAATGACTGCATGAATTACGCGCGGGCTGTTGCACGCCACCCGGCTCTGTCCGGTGCGCTCGCTGGACGCGCGCTGCGGCGTATCCTGGCGCTGCCCGAACCTGAGATCCACAAATTAGAGGAAGCGATCACGGGGATTCCGGCCGATGAGTCGAAGAAGATTTCCCGCGACTGGATAGAGAGGGAACATCGAAAGATCCAGGAAGAAAAGGAAGAGCGCGGCCAAAAACGAAGGAAGCGCTCTCCCGAGGCGCAGGCCAAGTTTGAGAAAATCGCCGAGCAGATCGCGCGTGAGAGGCAAGAAGCACAGTGGACAGAGTTCTCCAATAGGTGGGGCGAGGCGTGCCGGGCGTTGAATCGTCTGGCCGCCTCGGTCGATATAGATCTTTTCAAGCAGCAGGGCTGGTTCGATCGTATCTTCGATCAGGGACTCGTTCGAAAGATGGGCATATGCTACGACGGGGCGATTTCGAAAATGAACCCCATCGACGAGTTCCTCAAACGGAAAGAGAAGAAAGAGTCGCGGGAATAGGCGTTGTTCATAGGGAAAGACACTAAGGAGATGTTTCTCTCCTCGCTTTTCGGAAAAGGCGGCAAGGAGGCGCGGGCAATCCTCGAGGAACTCTGTAAGCAGACGGGCGTCTCGCTCACGTCTGGATATAGAATCACAGAGTTGGTGCGTCTTTGCGACCGGGCAGTGAGGAAAGACAAGGACCAGAGGGATATAGAGATCGCGCCTGAAGCGCTCGACTGGATGATCGACATAGGTAGCAAAAACCACTTGCCCGCCGAGGATGTTATCGATCTGGCAGAGCTGAACGGGAAACTCCAGGCGGGGCAAATAAAGCCGCAGACCTACAACCCCTGGCTCCGTTCGCAGGACTCGGCGCTTAGCCGATTTAAGAAAGACGTGAGGCCTTATACGCCCTGGGAAGCGCCGGCGCCAAATGTTATCCACCATACCGACACGACGAAGCTTGAAGAGATCCACTACGACCCGAAAACCGATCTTCTCACATGGAATCCGCGTGCGAACAGAAAGAACTCGCGCGGGGAGAAGCCGGACTCGATCTGGCTCTACTCGATGGTCGACGACCATTCCCGCGCAAAGTTCC
>CBDUSG010000816.1:0-1594 GCA_965369575.1 uncultured bacterium
ATCTGATTCTTGCGCGGATGCCAGTCGCCGACACTAAGAACAAAGGGCTCGACGATGCCCAGGTGTTGGGCGACGCGGCGCCTGGCAAGGTCGCGGCTGATGGGATGGAAGCAGTCTTCGGCGGCTTCGGGAGTCACCCGAATGCATTCAGGATCGATGCCGAACGCGCGGGAGATGCGGTTTCGCGAGAATTCGCTGACCGTAATGATCTTCGCGGCTCGCTGCAAGGTGTGCCGGGTCGAGATGCGCAACTGTAGCGCGCGGGCGGCCGGGAAATACTCGGGATGTTCCAGATAGCTCACGTCGTGGATCGTCACCACGATCGGCACCGGACATGCCAAGGGAGCGGTATATTGCACGTGGAGCAGGTCCGGCAGATCCTCTCGAAGCCGCGCGTTCAGATCCCTGCCCAGCCGCAAAAAGGGGTTTTTCGACACCGGCCTCTGAAGAAAACTCTCGGGAATCCAGCGAGAGGCGAGCGGAGTGGAGACGTACGCGATCACATCAGCCGACGGCTCGATCAGCGCATACCGGCTGAGCAGGTTGCGGACATACACTTCATTCCCGGTCAGCCTCTGGCCGATCGCGTGGGCGTCAACAGCGATTCGCATTCCGTCGTTCCTCGTATTGTCGCATCTAGATGGTTTTCGCGAAAGGCCGGACCGAAAATGGCGTTCCTATCAACGATGAAAGCTCTTCCCAGGCTGCGCTCCAGCAACCGGACTGCTCATAGGTGCGCCTGCCTGCCTCGCCCAGCCGCCTGCGCTGCCGCTCATCCGAGAGCAGATCAAGAATTACTTTTACAGTTGTTGCCGGATCGTCGACAATCCGTATATTTTCTCCGTCAACAGCGGGCAGGCCCTCCGCGCCAATCGTTGTAGAAACCACGGCCCTGCCCGCCGCCCAGGCTTCCAAGATTTTGATGCGTGTGCCGCTGCCCGCCAGCAGGGGAACGACGACGACTTTGGCGCGGGCGAGTTCCTCCAGCGCGTTATCGACCCGGCCGGTACATTCGACACGGTCGCCGGCGGACACGAATTTGCGAACACTCCTTTCATTTTTTCCGATCAGCCTCCAGCGAAGACCAGGGTCCGCCCGCCGAAGCAAAGGCCATATCTTCCCGGAAAAATGCCTCACGGCTGTGACGTTGGGATGGTACTCGAAGTTCCCGGAAAACGCAATCACATGTTCCTCGGGCAGCGAGGGCTGGACCATACTGGGCAAGGCATTGGGAAACACCCGCACGTTCGCCTCTGGCGCCCGCTTTCTTACCATGCGGGCATCGTCGCCGGAAGGGACAAGAATCAGATCAAAACCGCCGAGGAGTCGCTCTTCCGCGCGCCGCGCGCTTTGAGCAAAGAGCCGGTGCGCCAGGCTCTGGGGCCACGGTTCGCTCAAAGCGCAGCGCTCGTGGAGAACCGACTCGACATTGTGAAGGTCGAGGATGACTTGACCAGATAACGGCCGTAGCAGCGACAAATACGGCGCGCACCAGAAGTGCTCCACGACACTGATGGCGTATCTTTCTCCTCCAATCACGCTCTCAACCTGGCTTCGGCAAGCCGCCGCGCAAAATCGATCGGTCAACGGCAGG
>CBDUSG010000817.1:0-1593 GCA_965369575.1 uncultured bacterium
CGCGAATTTTTCCTCGGCCTGGTCGAGCGGAACTATCTCCTCGGCGATCACCTTCGGCTCGCCGTCTCTGTAGTTCACGCGTCCGGCCACCATAACCAGCGAATCCTCACTCAAGAGCTCCGATGTGCGAGCGTACAGGTCCGAGAACACGACTACCTCGAACGAGCCGTCCATATCCTCTATGGCGACGAAGGCCATGCGCTCCTGTTTGCGCCTGGGTACGTGCGTCTTTATCTTTGAGACTATGCCGCCGACCACGACGCCTTCATCTTCTTTGAAATTGCCGAGCCCAGTCGAGTCGGCGGTCGTCAGCGCGCGCATCATGTCCGAATGAATGGCAAGCGGATGCCCGGTGATGAAAAGACCGAGAGCCTCTTTCTCAAAAGCCAACTGCTTGAAATCCGGCCATTCCTCGGCGTCCGGATAGCGAACCGGGCCCAGCGATTCTTCCTCGCCGAGCGTGCCGAATAGATGGGTCTGTCCCATCTCCCTGTCGCGCTGTGTGGCCTGACCCTGCTCGACAGCCATGTCGACGGCTGCAAAGAGCCGGCCCCGGCCGACGCCCTGGAGGTCGAACGCGCCGCATTTAACAAGGCTTTCAATGACGCGCTTGTTCGCCACCCGGCTGTCCACGCGGGAGCAGAAGTCAAAAAGCGACTTGAAGGGACCGCTCTTTTCTCGCTCCTCGATAATCGCTTTTATCGCGTTTTCGCCGGCATTCTTGACAGCGGCCAGACCGAAGCGGATCTCGCCCTTGACGACGGCGAACTTCAACTGACTCAGGTTGACGTCCGGAGGGAGCACGGAGATGTTCATCCTGCGGCATTCCTCGATGTAGGTGGCGAGCTTGGGCGTGTTACCCATCTCGCTGCTGAGTAGAGCGGCCATGTACTCGGTCGCGTAGTTCGCCTTCAGATACGCAGTCTGATATGCGATAAGCGCGTATGCGGCGCTATGCGATTTGTTGAAGCCGTATCCGGCGAACTGCGCCATTTTCGCATATATCCCCTCGGCAACATCCGGCGAAATGTTTTTTTCCCCGGCCCCATTGATAAAGGTTTCGCGATAGCGGGCCATCACCTCGGGATTCTTCTTGCCCATGGCCTTGCGCAGAATGTCGGCCTCGCTCATCGAGAATCCGGCCAGCTCGCTCGCTATCTTCATGACCTGCTCCTGATAGAGCATGACGCCATAGGTCTCTTTCAGTATCGACTCGAGTCCCGGCACGGCGTATTCAATCTCGACTTCGCCGTGCTTGCGCTTTATGTAGTCGGGCAGCATGTGCATGGGGCCGGGCCTGAACAGCGCCACCAGCGCGACAAGGTCGTCGAATTTGTCGATGCCGACCTTGCGCGCGAGATCGCGCATGCCCGAGCTTTCCAGCTGGAACACGCCAAGTGTGTGGGCGTTGTTGAGCAGTTTGAAAGTTTCCTCGTCCTCGAGCGGGATTTCGTCGATATCGATCTCTTCACCATGAAGCCGACGGATCATTTCCACCGTCCGGTCGATGACTGTGAGCGTCCGGAGCCCGAGGAAGTCCATCTTCAGCAGGCCAATCTCCTCGAGGTTCGTCATCGAGTACTGCGTCGTGAC
>CBDUSG010000818.1:0-1583 GCA_965369575.1 uncultured bacterium
AAGGCTCTTCCTGCGATTCTTCGAGTTTCTTATAGAACACGATCATGCCGCCCGCGATGAGCACACCGATGACACTCTTTAAATAGGAGACAAGTGAGGTGGTCAACCGACTTTCCCATCCTCGATATGAGCGGAATCTAACGTTGAAATACTCTCGCAGGATTTCGGGAATCAGCAGCATGACCGCTCCGATGACGATGAAGGCGGTCATGTTTTTCGCATGACGGGCCCATAGCTCGGTGCAGGAATCGAATGCGGATGATAATGATGTTCGGCGAACGACTATGATGATGGGAATGAATGCGGCCATCGCGAGCAAGGTTTGCACCAGGACGCTGTTCAACGACCAAAGCGAACTGCTAGCGCCATAATAGCCGAGAATATAGAAAAACGACTGGACATAAAGCGATACCTGCGAACTAAGTTCCACGACCATCACTATCAAAACAAAATGGAACATCGGCCGAAAATGATATTCCATCCCGGCGAATCCCGTAGCGATCGACACGTTCTGTCCGTGGTCGGACGCGTCCAATGTCGGAATTAACAGCGCATACGCCATGGGCCATGCGATCAGATACGCCGGATACATGACCACCATCGCAAATCTGGAAAAGCCTTGCTCGCTGAAAAACAGGGCCCAAAACTCTATCAGCAGGACAGCAAGCGCCGCCACACCCGAAAGCACGCCCAGCATCCTTCTCGTTTTACTATTGAAACCGCCATCGGCGTTATCGGCGCCGCCGAGCCTCGATCTCAGGAGGGTAGACATGATCGAGACTAAGAAGATAAACGCGACGACTTGCGAGTATAACACTTGCATCATCGCGCCGGCTAAGTGGCCGGCGCCGTGGAAGAATCTGGGAACTATGGTTTGGCGGAGGCGGGTGAGGAAACTCGGCTGGCGGAACTGATCAAACATAGCGGAATACCGCTCCGCCAGCTCGGGATGTTTCTTCAAAAAGATTAGATTCGACAGCCAGGATTCGCCCGCTGATATTACCACGCCCACAAGCAGAACGATAAGAATCCAGCGGCTTCGCTTCAGGATTCGCAGGCCCTGAAGGAAGATACCTTTGAACCATTCAGGATCATGAAGCCGCGCCGTCGGGCCGAGCGCGCGCTGTTTGCGGACGATCAGCGCCGTCCATGCCGCGATCAGGCCCGCCAGGATAATAGCGGCAAGAATTTCGCTCGCTAAAACTATGATGCGCTCCATTTTAGTCTCCGTCGGTCGTCTGCGGGGAAGGCTCTTCCTGCGATTCATTGATTTTTCTATAGAACGCGAGCATGCCGCCCACGATGAACACACCGCAGACCGCTTCAATCAATGAGAAAACGAATCCGGCGAAATATAGCGCTACGTGAGTCGCCGGGCTGTCGTGCGAGGAAATTGCGTTTGTGGGATTCTCCAGCAGCGAAAGCGTCGCCAAAGCGAGAGCGCTGACAGCGACGAATATGAAAGCTCTACGCGGAAACCGAGCCCAAAGCTCTATGCAATATCTGAAAGCGGAGAGGAGCGATGTTTCCCGCTCTACAATGATAATCGACACAAAGGAAATCATGGCAATGGCGATAGAGTA
>CBDUSG010000819.1:0-1576 GCA_965369575.1 uncultured bacterium
CGGTGAGGCACTTCCTGCGGGAAACGGAAGACGTAGTCGAAGCTAACGGCTCGATTAAGGTCAAAACAAGATATCAATCCGTCCTGGACAGATACTCGGTTTTCATTTCTCACGCGTATGGCCATAACATAGACAGGGGCAGCCGCTTTTGGCAGGGCCTCAGGAAGGCAAAGGCGCTGCGAGACTACTATACGCATCTTGATGTTAACGAGCCTCGGGCCGTCACTACCACCGACGTGATGGCCTTTATAGAGTGGACATTGCTCGGTCTGATATGGCCGTCGTCGATCTTACAGAGGACGTTCTTGCTCGGTCAGTTCTTTCTCTACGATGTCTGGGCAGAGTTGCAGGAATACGCCGTCGAGTACAAAGAGAGGCCCTTCTTTATGGACTGGCATCTTAAAAAACCGAGAATGTTCCATTGCAATTTCGAGAGGGTAGACGCGAGCCGGTTTCCGAGCGTTAGAGACGACAGCTATCCCGAAGCTTTTGAGGCTCGAGTCCGGGAGTATCGGGATAAACAAGAGAGTTAGCCTTCCGCATTGCCGTGGCCCTCCGCAATATGCGCGGCGGTAGCAGCCATGTTCGTGGTCGATGTGGCGACGCTCCGGCGGGCTTTGCGGAGAGCGGGAAGCGCGAGATATGGGTGATGGGGAATGGCTACGGGTTGATGAGCGCAATGATGTGCTCGTGTCGCTATCCTTATGTCTTAGGTGCCTCCAGAGCCTTGACGAGGATCCCGGTCTTTGGAAATGGGCCATTCTGTCACTTCACAATGCCCTGCAAGGCGCGATGGTTTGTCACTTATCAGGTACAGCGCAACTTGGAGGGTTATCTGACAAATCCGTTGACGATTGGCTTGCTTGGCATGAGCGGGACCGTCGCGGGGAAATTAAGCACATCGAAGACGGAACCGACGAACTCGGTATGGCAAAAACTAGATTCGCAAGAAAGGAAGACTATCCGCCGAAGGAACGCCTCGCTGACGCGAAGATACTCTTCAGGCGTCTATACAGTGAAGAGAAGAGACGTGAGGGGGGAGCCGGGGCGATAATCGCGATCACACAATCCGAACGTGATTCCTTCCGCCGATTGCATGATTTGAGAAACCAGTTTTCTCATTTTACGCCAAAGGGCTGGTCAATCGAATTGGCTGGGCTTCCGCATATCTTTCTCGACATGGTTGGCGTGCTCGAAAAGATGTCTGCTGATCCGTGGCCTTTTCGGCACATGACGGAGGAAGAGCGTGATTGTCTTGCGAATCTAATGAGGCAACTGCGCGCAGAGCTTGAGTTGATGTAGGAATATTCCCTGCGAGGGGTTGCCCTCATTACTTCATTTTGTTGAGGCTGCACTATGCCTAACGTTCCCGCTATTGATCCAAATGAAATCGAGCCCGATTTGGAGCGGCGGCACCGTGATGCAATGCTTGATCTCGTCCTTGCTTGGGGAGAGCTGGACGGTGCTTTAGGCATGTTCCTATCGCGCGTTTTGGGAGTGTCGTTTGTTCAGGGTGCGGATTTAATCGGCCGCGAGCCCGGATCAGCTAAGCTGGCAAAGGCAATAAAAATTGTAC
>CBDUSG010000820.1:0-1575 GCA_965369575.1 uncultured bacterium
CATCGGCTCCTGATATGCTCAATGTCAGATATCCCGTTGGTATCTCTGTTTGTTTGAAACCACCCCGACTGATTCAAACAACAACTGAGCGGCATGAGACAGCTTGCCAAAATATTCGCTCCATTCATAGCGTGAGTCGCCGGCTTTTTGGTGGTCGTGTGCCTTGCCGCCGACTATCTTTCCCCTTCAGCCTTGTCGGCGGGCTCTGGCAGATATTTATTGAAGCTCGAAAAGGTCCACGGTGGTCGTGGGTGCGAGTTCATCCGGGGAATTCCGACTCAGGAGTCTGCGGCGTCTGAGGTACTGGCTCAAGACGTTGAGAGAACCGAAAATCTCCGCAGGATAGCGGTTTGCGCAACAGCAAAATAAGGTGAAGCCATTTCCGCAATGAGTACATTTCAAACAGTCGACGAAGGTCTGGGGGCGCTCCGCCGGCTGCCTTCGATCTTCCTGCCGGAAGACAGAAGGGCGAAAATTCACACGCCCGACAGAACCTACCCGGGCCGTGAAGACGTCTCAGTCAGGCCCAGTTGGAGTTTGAACGACGGTTTTTTGAACAACGAGCACCGCGAAATCTTCGAGCGGACCATAGATATACCGGGTTTCCATACGCATGATGATTCCTACAAGCTCTACGAAATGGCCTATTACTCGGGCGACACGATACTCGAGGTGGGCACATACAGCGGCAAATCCGCAGTCATCGAACTGATGGGCGCCCTGGCGAACAAGGGCAGGAAGCGGCCGCCTCAATACTTCGGAATCGATCTCGACATACAGGCTGTAAGGCGAACCTATGATGCCCTGAGAAAAGAGGGGCTGCACAGGCTCGCCTTCCTGTTCTACGGAGATCTGGCGGCGTTTTCGGAGCAGTTCTCCATATCGCCGACGATGGTATTCGTGGACGGCGATCACAGCTACGAAGCCGTAAAGAGGGATCTCGCCGTTCTCTCGAAGATAGTGGCGCCGGGCGTGCCCGTGTTTTGCCATGATTACATCCCACCGCCCCCGCCGGATGACAAGCTCGGTGAATTTGGAGTGGACAGGGCGGTCAACGAGTGGGAAGAGGAAGGCTTTGTCAGGTTCCTCAACTGCTTTGGCCGCGGCGCTCTGTTGGTGACCACGGACAAATGCCACAGACCGCCCAGGCGGCGGATGGCAAGAGCGCATTTCCTTCAGCGCCGCAACAAATGTCTCAAGAGGTATTGCAGCTTGAACGGCGACAGGTTCATGGCCGGGAGGGAATTCTGCGAGTTTAAAAGACTCGAACAGCTGGCCTATATCGCAAAAAAGGCGCTCAAGCTCAAGAGCATCGGGATCGAAGAAAAAGAGGAGCAAATCGTGACACTTATGGCAACTAAAAGGGATCAGCCAGAAACTGAGATGCAGGAAGCTAAGAGTTCCAGTTAGAAACGGCGATTTAAAAGTGCGGCGGTGGTGACTCCGGCGGCTTTCGCTGTCGCTGAGCGATCACCAAAGACCAACTTCCGCCCCCGCAAAAAGAAGAAATAGATATACTGTGAAACTGTCCGACAATTATGCTTGCGTGCTCTATAACTTTTAGGATAATATATT
>CBDUSG010000821.1:0-1573 GCA_965369575.1 uncultured bacterium
CACGACGATTGGTAGTTTCGCCGCGCTTTTGCGGCCGTAACCCCGGCTGAGCACTGTCACACGGCGCCCTTGCTCCAGGTATTCCCGGGCAAAATGGATTGTCGCCGGCGTCTTTCCCACGCCTCCCGCCGTTATGTTGCCGATGCTCACGACCGTGGCCGGGACCTTGCGGGGACGCAGGAGGCCGATGTCGTACGCCGTCCGACCGGCCTTCCATCCGGCAAGATAGAGGCCCGATAGGACGGAAAGCGCGGCCCGCGCCGACGACGCGGCGATTCCGCCGCCCTCGCCCGATATGACGCGCATGTAGGTTTCTCTGTTCATGAGGCGCGAAGACCGCTCCTCAGGAGCGGCGGATGAACTGCTTGCCTGAAAGTTGCTGGATCAGCCCTTTCAACTCGAGAGTCATCAGGGCGCTCGCCGCCCGCGACGCGGTGAGATCGCATTCATCGATGACGGCGTCTATGTGCGCAGGCGTCATCGACAGGAAATTGAAAACCTTTTTCTCTTCGGCCGACATCTTGACCTGTGCCGGACCGGCCTCATCCGTCTCGGAGGCCGGGTCGCCGATTCTCAGGTCTTCGAGCCCGCTCTCGATCTCGCTAATAATATCATAGACGTTCTCGACCAGCTTGGCGCCGTCCTTTATCAGCCGATGACAGCCCTCGCCATAGGGCGAAAAGATGTTGCCCGGAACGGCCAGTACTTCCCGGTTCTGCTCGAGCGCGTGGCGCGCGGTTATCAGGGCTCCGCTCTTGCGGGGGGCCTCCACAACAACGGTGCCGAGCGACAGGCCGCTGATGATGCGGTTTCGCAGGGGGAAGAGGCCGGCATCCGGCTGGCAGCCCATCGGAAACTCGGAGATGAGCGCGCCGGAGGCGGGAATCCGCTCGTAGATTTTCGAGTTGGCGCGGGGATAGACAACGTCAACCCCGCAGCCCAGCACGGCGAACGTGCGGCCTCCGGCTGCGAGGGCGCCCTTGTGCGCCGCGGCGTCGACGCCATAGGCGAGTCCGCTCACGACGGTTATGCCCATTCGCGCCATGTCTCCGGCGAGTCGCCCCGCGACGGTCTTGCCATAGTGCGTGGCCCGGCGGGAGCCGACTATGCTCACGGCGTTTGCGTCGGAGGGTAAGAGTGTTCCTTTCACATAGAGCAGCGGAGGAGGATCATGTATCTCCTTCAGGCGCGGCGGGTAAACCGGATCGTCGTATGTAACGACGGCGGCATCGTTTTCTTCGATTAGCTTCAGCGACTTATCCAGCTCGGATTCGGCGCCGAGCCCAATCGCGTTCGCAACGGCGGAGCTTACCCCCTTGACTTCCCTCAGGGCCGAGCGGGGCGCCTTCAATGCGCGCTCCGGGTCTCCGAAATGGGCGATGAGCTTCAGGAAAGTCTTCGAGCCGACGCCGGGAATCAGGCTCAGTTGCAGCCAATCGCGGATTTTATCGGTATTGTTCGTGGAACTCCCCCCTGTGCGGCCTGAGTCTCACGCAATCATGGGGCCGCCTGAATTTCTGTGGAGAATTGCATGCCTTGATGCGCTATTTTACTTCTTTGCTCCTCATTTGTC
>CBDUSG010000822.1:0-1562 GCA_965369575.1 uncultured bacterium
AGGGGCCAAAGGCGTCGAGCGCCGCGGCACTCCTCCGGATATCGCCCTGCAGCGTTCGGACAGCGCTAAAACTGCCTCGTTCCTTCAGCAACGTCCCGTCGGCGGTAGAGATGATGCGGGACAATCTGTAGAATGTGGTATAGATTATCGTTAGTAACACGCCGAGGACGGCCAGATAGCTCAGAAACTCAAGTAGCGTGAAACCTTCTTGATGTTTTCGCACAATCATCGCGGTCCACCCACCAGGGTTGATACGGAAACGCTCTTGGGCCTTCCCAACGCCGTCCACGTGACCGTTGCCGTCACCTTCTTCAGCCGGCCTCCGGACCCCTCGCGCTTTTCGATTTTCAGGGCGCCCTCGCCGTTAGGCAGGGCCGAAAGGTCGACCTCTCGCAGGAACGGTCCCTCATAAGTGTGGGGCAGCTCGTCGCCCGACATCGCCTTGATCATCTCGATTTCCGAGGTCACGGCCACGACGGCGAAGTTCTTGCCGCCAACGGTTTTCATGTGGTCCATCCCTCTGTGGAGCACGCCGAAGATCGACCCCAGGCCGAAGGACATCACGGCGATCGCGATCATCAGTTCGATCATCGAAAAGCCGTCTCTTTGCCGGAATACTTTCATTCCGTCACACCTCATCGGGCACGATCACTCTCGCCAGTTCCTGCAGGTTCGTCACATCGGAGGCCACCTTGTCCAGGCCATCGTGGAGCAGCCCGAGCATCCCGCTCTCGCCGGCAACCTTCTTAAGCTCTCGCACCGGAGCGCATGCCAGCATGGCCTCCCTCAGCGTGTCATCCATGAGCAGCAGCTCGGCTATCGCCGTGCGGCCCCGATAGCCCGTTCCGCCGCATTCGGTGCACCCGCTCCCGACACTCTGCTCGAACGCCGGGTCGACTATCGCAAATTTATGCCGCAAGTCCTCCGGCGGCCTCGAACGCTCGACGCACGCGGCGCAAACTTTCCTGACCAGCCTCTGCGCCATTATCCCCGTGATCGAAGAGGCGAGGATAAACGGTTCGAGCCCCATCTCCATCAGCCTCGAAAGTGCGCCGGGGGCCGTTCCACTGTGGATTGTCGTGATGACGAGATGGCCGGTCATGCCGGCGCGGATGGCCGTGTTGGCGGTCTCCGCGTCGCGTATCTCGCCGACGACTATGACGTCGGGATCCTGTCTCAGCAGCGACCTGAGAGCCGAGTGAAAAGTCAGCCCGCGAGCGGGCGCAATCTGCGTCTGGCTGAACTTGCCGAGGTCGCGCTCGACGGGGTCTTCGATCGTGGCGATGTTGACCGAATTGCGCTTGACCTCGTATATCCTTTCGAGGGCGGAATAGATTGTTGTGGTCTTGCCGCTGTTGCTCGGCCCGGTCAGGATTATCGTACCCTCGGGCTGGAGCACGAGCGGTTCGAGCCGCTCCATAATTCGCGCCGGAAACCCGAGGTCCTTCAGCCCGTAAAGCTGCCTGTGCGCGTCGAAGATCCGGACGACCACCTTGTCGCCGCGAACAGTGGGAAAAGTCGACACCCTCAGATCGAGCCCGCCGCCGTAATCTTTCCCGATG
>CBDUSG010000823.1:0-1556 GCA_965369575.1 uncultured bacterium
CACTTCGAGGTGACGGAGTATTTTCTGAAAAAGGGCAAACACGTGCTGCTGGAAAAACCGATCGCGACAACGCTGCGGGATGCCGACGAACTCATCCGCCTCAGCGAGGAGCGGGCATTGACGCTCCAGATCGGCCATTCAGAAAGGTTCAACGCCGCCGTGAAATCGCTGCGCAAGAAAATAAACAGGCCGATGTTCATCGAATCGCATCGCCTTGCGCCGTTCACGCCGCGCGGCTGCGACGTCGACGTGGTGCTCGACCTCATGATACACGACCTCGACATAATCCTGAGCCTGCTCGATTCGCCCGTCGACGAGGTCATCGACGCCGTCGGCGTGCCGCTCGTGTCGGAGCACGAGGACATCGCCAACGCGCGCCTGCTGTTTGGAAACGGATGTGTGGCGAACGTGACGGCCAGCAGGATATCGGCCGAACCCATGCGCAAGATACGCGTTTTTCAGCCGTACACCTATTTTTCACTGGATTACGCGGCGCAGGAAATCAAATGCTACCACCTCAAAGATGGGCCCATGAATTGGGAAAATCCGCAGCCGATAATCTTCGACGAGATCCGCATCGAGAAGGACGAGCCGCTCAAGCGCCAGATCGAGAGTTTTGCCCGGTGCGTACTCGAGGGCCGTCCTCCCGCTGTGAGCGCTCGCGACGGACGCGAGGCCCTCGATGTCGCTTCGCGCATCGTGGAAGCCATGCGGAGTAAGAAATACGAATGAGCGAAAAGAGAATTTTCATAGTCGCCGGCGAGGCCTCCGGCGACAAGCACGCCGCGCGGCTGATACGGGCCGCCAGGGCCGCGATGCCGAAGCTCCGCGTGGAGGGGCTCGGCGGCGAGAAGATGGCCCGGGCGGGCTGCGAGCTGCGCGCGGACCTGGCATCGGACGCGGTGATGGGATTCGTGCAGGTTCTCGCAAAGCTGCGCTTTTTCCGCAGGCTGCTCCGCGAGAGCATAGAACACATTGAAAACAATCGCCCCGATGCGGTCGTGCTCGTAGACTATCCCGGATTCAACATGAGGCTCGCCGCGGCGGCGAAGAAGCTGGGCATCCCCGTCATCTACTACATCGGTCCGCAGATATGGGCGTGGAGGCCGGGAAGAATCAACAAGATAGCGAAGCTCGTCGACAAAATGATGGTCATTCTTCCGTTTGAAAAAGATATCTACGAAAAGGCCGGAGTCGACGTCGCATACGTCGGGCATCCGCTCATCGACAGCATCTCGGAGAGCGAGCCCGACCAGGATTTTCTCGAGGGGATAGACGTCGCCGATGCGGACAGCCTGATCGGGCTGCTGCCCGGCAGCCGGAAGCAGGAGATAACCAGCTTCCTGCCGGTGCTTATCGAGACGGCCAAAATCCTGCTCGAGCGAATGCCCGATGCGAGGTTCCTGATACCGTGCAGCGGCCCGGCCAACATGGAGACGGTCAAGGAAATAATCGAAAAAGAGAATCTCCCCGTGAGCCTTTTCCTCGGAAAGATACACGACGTCGCCAGGGTGTCCCGATGCTGTATCGTCTCCTCGGGCACGGCCACGCTCGAG
>CBDUSG010000824.1:0-1552 GCA_965369575.1 uncultured bacterium
CCCTCGCCGATGAAGTGGTCGGTCATATCGCGCATGGCGTTCTCGTCGATGACCCCGTCCCTGAACGCCGACATCATGACTACGAATATCCCCTCGCGCGTTTTCATCGCATATCCTCCTCGAACTGATTCCAGCGCATTGGTGGTCTGTCGCGTCCGGCCGCACGCGCGCCGCAATAAATTGTTCCCGTTTCGGCGGCGGCCTTTGCGGATGCAATTATATCACTATTTCGCCGGTCTGCGAATATGCTGCTTTCGGGTGCTGCGGCGGCGTTCGGAACTTCCCGTCTTTCGATATCGCTTATGCGCTCCCCGAGAATCGCCGCGTGGGAGAAAAATCAGAGAGAATCTGCGATCGGGTATTCACCGAACTCGCGGGCGGCCTTCAGCATCGCGAGGAAATTCCTGGTCGGGATGTCGCCATGGATCGAATTGCTCGAGCTGAGCACGTATCCTCCGCCGGGGGCCGCGTCCCGTATACACCGGCGCACCGCCTCGACTATCTCCGGCTCCGTTCCGCGGGTCATCAGGTGGCCGCAGTCGATGTTTCCCAGGAGCGTTATCTTTCCGCCGTATTCCTTTTTAAGCCTGGCGATATCCATCCCCGCGCTCGGCTCTATCGCATGATAGCCGTCCACGCCGCATTCGAGGAGAAGTTCCTTTTCTATGACCTCTATGTTCCCGTCGGTATGCTTGAAAAACGGCAGCGAGCGGGAATGGCATCTCTCGGTGATGCGTCTCAGATACGGGAAGAAAAAGCGGCGGAACATCTGCGGCGAGAACAGTGTAGTGGTATGATGCGCGACGTCGACTCCGCCGATGAAGCCGTCGACGCCGGCCTCGGCCTGCGCGTCGATGAGCCCGAGCATTTCCTTCGTCGTCGCCTCGAAATATCTTTCGGCCACCTCGGGCTCGAGCGCCATGCATTCCATAAACACGGGCATCCAGCTCGCGCCCGACGGAAACAGGACATCAGCCTGTCCGAGGACGAAAAGCCCCTTCTCGCGAACGGGCGCGATTGCGGCCTTGAGGCCCGCCAGCATCTCGGGCGAGACGACCGAGGGCGCTCTCTCGATGTTTTCGACGTGCTCGCGGAGCGCTGCGATGCCTTCCCGCGCGATTTTCGAGTCGATCTCCGAGTGGTAGTCCGATTCGGGCTGATAGGCGATTATGCGCCAGAAGCCCGTTTGCGGGTCCGTGTATTTCCACTTGTTTTCGCCTGCGGGCTCGACGGTCTCGTCCGTGAGAGGCAGTGTGGGCAGGGGATAGATGTCCAGCTCGAGGTGCGAGTACAACTCTGTCGAATCCTGGAAGATTCTTATCGCAAGGTCCAGCGCGCGGCCCTCCATCATCGACTCGGAGAAGACTTTGCCGACGAGCCAGCCGCCGTAGCCCACGTGCATCGGGCGCCCCATTATTTCGGACGCGGCGGATGCGTTAATGGTGAGTTCGAAGACGGGAACCCTGTCGGGCTCGCGATGTGCGACTGCTGCCTGTACGCGTTCTCTTGGGATCATCGCTCAAACTATTCGGGGCAGACGCTTTGGTCTGCC
>CBDUSG010000825.1:0-1549 GCA_965369575.1 uncultured bacterium
GCTAACCGCTTCTCGGCTCGCTGAAACCAATAATATACGGTTGACACGACACTAGTGGATTATACAGGACGAACGCGTACGGGCGCAATACAATCCGATATCGCCGGTGTTGCGCGCCAAGGCCGCGTGGATCAGTCAGCCTTTGTCAGCGTTATCGTCTGCCCGGCGGAAACCGCGCGAAAGACGGTGGCGTCGCCCGAGACCTTGCCGACGATATTGACGGCGCTGGCGGGCCTGATCTCGTCGCCCCTGCTCGCCGGGGTCGGTCCGAAAAAGATGCAGAATGCCGGACCCTGCGGCCAATAGCCGAGGTCGCCAACGTCGACGACTTCGGCCGCGTTCTCGAGACCGGTCTGCACCGGGACGTCGAAGTACACTTCGTCACCCCACGTGTTCGCGCTCGCCTCGACAGGCAGGCAATCCCAGATGAGACCGGCCGTCTCCGTGTCGTTCAGCTCGGCTTCGGCCCTGACCTCGCCGCTCTCGATGATTATCTTCTTCGCCATCGCGGACCTCCATTGATATTACACTCCCAGCCCGGAAAAGGGCGCGCCGCAACCGCCCCGGCCGACCATCCCCTCTGCCGCGACACCGACGACCCGCCGAAAAGCATAATCCCGCGTTTTCGTCGACAATATATCGTCGCTGCGATGGAAAAGTCAATCCATCGCCGGGAAACGCGGTCGCATGCGCACGACGCGCGCCCGCCCCTGCTCGCTCGCCTCTCTCTTGACAGCGTATTCGGCGTGCGCTAAGATAATTCCGCCGTTCCCGCGGATTTCTCCCGCAGCGGCAGGATGGAGGTTTTTTGGGTGATAGAGGTCCGCAATCTCGTCTTCAAGTATAACGAGCGCATTATTCTCGACGATCTGTCCTTTCGGCTGAACGAAGACGAGACCACCGTCGTGATCGGCCGCAGCGGCGTCGGCAAGAGCACTCTTTTGCGCTGCATCCTCGGGCTGGAAAGGCGGCAATCTGGAAGCATACTCGTCAACGGCGCCGACATCACCGGCATGAGCGAAACCGAGTTGAACTCAATCCGCCGCGATTTCGGGATGCTGTTCCAGGGGGCGGCGCTTTTCAATTCGATGACCGTCGGCGAGAATGTGGCGTTCCCGATGCGGCGGCACCGCGACTACGATGAAGACACCATCCGGGCGAGGGTGAGCGAAAAACTCGAGATGGTCGAGCTTGGCGGCTGCGAGGACATGATGCCGGCAGAACTCAGCGGCGGCATGAAAAAGCGGGCGGGCCTGGCGCGTGCGCTGGCGCTCGATCCGAAATGCCTGTTTTTCGATGAACCCATTGCGGGGCTGGACCCCATAATCGCGGGCGGCATCGAGGAGCTCATCCTGAAACTGAAGAAAGTCGCCGGCATGACGATGATGATCGTGACCCACGAGCTGCTGCATGGATTCAATGTGGCGGACAAAGTCATCATGCTTCGCGACGGCAAGATAATCGCGATCGGAACCCCCGCCGAAATAAAACAAAACAGCGACGAATATGTGCGCCAATTCTTGAGAGGGCTCACCGACACAAAAATGGT
>CBDUSG010000826.1:0-1546 GCA_965369575.1 uncultured bacterium
GATTCCGCACGGGTTCGGGCTTACTCGAGCCAACAAGGAAACCGGCGAGATGGAACAGGTCGGCGTGAACGTGAACGAGTTGATCTCCGCCGATCACAGGGAACCCTTGACAGGGACACCGTATCAGAAATATATTCGCTGCAGGATTCAGAAATAGCCTTAATAGCCTTGGGGCGCTCGCGCATGCGGCGCGCCCGGCCGGCTTTCCGACGGGAGGTGATGTGTCGGTCGCTCCAAACTCTTCAATCACTTGAGGCGACTTGATGAGGTCGGCGACAGTTTTCTGGGAAACGGTTTTGGGAAGTTTTCAATGGAGGTATTGCTATGAGTGATGCTTATGAGAAGCTGGCACAGAGGCTCGATGCGCTGCCCAACGGCTTTCCGCGCACGAAAAACGGCATCGAGCTCAAAATCCTGAAGAAAATCTATACCGAGGACGAGGCCGAGATCACGACCAGCCTGAAGCTTATGCCGCAGGCGCCGGACCAGATAGCCGAGGGTCTCGGGCGCGATGCCGCGGGCATGGCCGAAAAGCTCGAGGACATGGTCGTTCACGGCAAGATCGCCGGAGTCGGCCCCAAGGATGCGCGGGCGTACCATGTCGTGCCCTGGGTCGTCGGAATATATGAGTTCCAGATGCCGTTCCTCGACAAGGAATTGTCGGAGATGTTCGAGGAATACATCGAAGAGGGAAAGCTCTTCGAAGAGATCGGCAAGCACAGCCCCTCGTTCATGTTCACGATTCCGATCGAGCAGGCGGTCGATGCGCAGATGCAGGTTCATCCGTATGAGAACGTCCGCGAGCTGATGGACAAGGCCAAGGCATTCGTCACGCGCGACTGCATCTGCCGCAAGGAGCAGAAGATTCTAGGCAACGACTGCGGTAAGCCGCAAGGCAATTGCATCTCGTTTTCAACCGACGAAAACGCTTTCGACGACGATTATCATGGCCGCATCGTCGACCGTGAAGAGGCCAACCGGATAATGAAGGAAGCCGGGGACGCCGGCATGGTCCACTCGACGATGAACATAACCGACGACACGTATCACTTCTGCAATTGCTGCCCCTGCTGCTGCGGACTCCTGCGCGGAACGAAACGATTCAACAAGCCGGGGGTTCTCGCGAAATCGAACTACTTCGCCTCGATCGACGCCGATTCGTGCGTCTCTTGCGGCACGTGCGCCGACGAGCGCTGTCCGATGGAGGCTATCTCGGAGGGCGACGACGCATACGAAGTCAACAGGGATCGCTGCATAGGCTGCGGCGTGTGCGTTCCGACGTGCCCGAGCGAGGCGATCTCGCTGGTGCGCAAGCCCGAGGACGAATGCATCCAGGCGCCGGCCAACATGGTGGCCTGGATGATGGAGCGCAGCATGAACACCGGTAAATCTCTCGAGACGTTCATGTAGGCGCCTGAGAGAAAAGCATCGGCCGATCGCCATGAGCGAATCCGATCGGCGAAAGACAGGCCGGGCGGCGGGGATAATCCCACCGCCCGAAATCCGAAGCATTTCCCACTAATATTCGACTTTTTCAAAAAGGAAC
>CBDUSG010000827.1:0-1540 GCA_965369575.1 uncultured bacterium
ATTTCAGTGTCTGCACGCTGCCTCCTCCCGCGGGTTCTCACAGGTGTTTCAGTATCAATTCCTTCGTTTTTCCGATCCCCTCGAACTGGTCATCCTCGCCCTCGTACTCGATGCTCAGCACTCCCTCGAATCCGCTCCGCCTGATGATATCCATGCATCGGCCGTAATCGATGCTCGTCTCCTCGCCGTTTTCACCGAAATTATACGATTTGGCGTGGACGAGCTTAGCGAAAGGCATGATTTTCTCGAGGGCGTCATACCGGACGGAGGGAGCGAAGTTTCCGAAATCGGGGCACGCGCCAAATCTCTCATTCGACACCGCGCTGATCATCTCGACGATTGCATCGGCGTCGGCAGAGATGCCCCCATGATTCTCTATCAGCATAAAAAGGTCCAGCTTTTCCGCATAGTCCACCAGACGTCTGTACGATTCGACCGCGAGCGGAAGCGGATCGGAACCCTCGCGTGACGGGCCGGTGTTCACGCGGACCGCGCGCGAGCCGATCGCCGCCGCCGCGTCCATCCATCCTTTTATCTCGGCGATGCTTTCCTCTCGCATTTTCGCGTCGGGCTCGCATATATTGCCGACATCAATAGGAACATTCTGTATTATCGAGCCTTCGGCCTCGACGGCGCTCCTTAAGTCTTCGAGATAAGACGGCTCAGTCGACGGAAACGATATCTGCGTCAGCTCCACGTGGGAAATGCCGTATCTATTCTTGGCGAAACCCGCAAACCCGACGAGGCTCACATCCTCGGGATACTCCATAGTCCATTCATGCTTTTCGCCGGCGTAGGTGACGACCTGCTGCTTCATCGAGCCCATGTGACGGCGCAGGCTCCACGTGGAAAGCCCGATCTCTATCGGCATGTTTCCGTCACCTCCGGAATTATAACACCAGGGGATAGTCTTCCCCGATCAATCTGTATCACAATTTTTCCACCACCTCTTCCGCATTCTCCAGGAATGTGGGCATGCCCAGCTCGCGGTAGGTGGCGGTGGCCTCGGTTAGCAGGGTGAGAGCCTTCTCCTTATCGCCGGGTGCGTTGCGCTCGATGAGCATGCGGGCGTATTCGTGCTGCGAGCGGGCAAGGAATGGACGTGCGCCGATACGGGCGTTTGTCTCAAGCGCATCCTCGAAGTGAGCGACAGCGTCATCCCATTTCTTCATCGTGCTGGCCAGAAGGCCAAGCCAATGGGTCGTGGCGCCGAAGCATGCAACATGGGCGCCGATCATGAGCAGACGATCAGCGTGCGGCCGCATCCGATCGTAAAGCAAAGCCGCACGGCGTTTGTCGCCGAGCGCCGCGGCTACTTCGCTTAAGCCCCTTAGCATATTCAGTGTAAGCCAGTTCTCTGGCAGGTCGGCAAAATTGTTTGTGGCAAGACGGTCCAATTCCTCGCGAGCCTGCTCGTTGCGCCCCAACATGAGGTGAAGGAAAGCGTTTGCGGCGCGGTAAGAAGGCGCCATTCCGAACCGCTCGACCTGGCTCTGAAACATGTCGTCTATCTCGGCCAATCGTCCCTGGAGCCACCGTA
>CBDUSG010000828.1:0-1535 GCA_965369575.1 uncultured bacterium
GGGCGGCACGTACATTTACGAATCGGGGCAGCACACTTCTCCGAGGCACGATGTCATCTCAGACGAGCAGCCGCCTGACTCTCATGTGCCGACAAACCACCGAGGAGCAAGGATCATAAACAAGGCCCACGCCGAATTCTGCGATTCCTGCCACTTCTATCTCGAATAAGGACCAGCGGTGAAAGGCGGCGCCGGGCAGGGCGCGGTATGCGGCTTCCTTGATGCATTCCGGCGTGGGGAAATCGGGCTCGCCGACCTCGAGATGGATGATGCTGCGGCCCTGCCGCTCGAGTTACTGCGCGCGCTCGAGCACTTCCATCACCAGAAACGGCGGCATGTCAATCGGTCGCTTCATATGAGATTCCGCCCGCGCCCGCCCCTTACATGGAGACGGGCGTCGGCACGAACGTCAGTATAAGAATGAGCGCGGCTGCGGCGGCTACGAGTTTGCGCTTTCGGTCGAGGGGTATCTCGGGATGCAGCGGCGGCGGATGCCTCAGCCCGAAAAACAGGTTGAGCATTCCCCACACGGCCCAGCCGAACCAGCCGTAAAGGCCCATCGCCACAAGGATGACAACCATTACGCGCGAGATGTGGAAGTGCCCTTTGCCGAACAGGGCATACACAATGTGACCGCCATCCATCGAGCCCATCGGCAAGAGATTCATCATCGTAACCAGCAGCCCCAGCCATCCCGCCAGCGCGACCGGATGAAGATTAATGACCTGCCCGTCGGGCACGGAGGGGAAAAGGGTCCTCGCCGCGAATTCAAGCAATAGCGACGTACCGAAAGTCATTCCTTCGGACGTGCCGGGGGCGACCTCGGACAGCTTCAGCCCGATTATGAGATACGGAATGGAAACGACAAATCCTATGATCGGGCCCGCCGCTCCGATGTCGAGCAGCGCGCGGCGGTCGGGTATATTCGATCTGATCTTGATGACGGCCCCGAAAGTGCCGATCAACGTCGGCGCCGGAATAAAATATGGAAGCGTAGCGTCCACTTTGTGCCGCCGGGACATGAGGTAATGGCCGAGTTCGTGCGAAAGCAATATGCTCATGAGCGAGAACGAAAATGGAATCCCTTTATAGATTTTACCCGGATCGACAAGCGGATTGACGCCCGCAAGGAAGGCGCCCGCGAGCAGCGTCGTCGATATGGTTGCCAGAAACAGGATTATATTGATATATATCTTGGGCTCGCCGTCTTGCACGGCCTGCGCTCTCTCCACAGGCGGCGAGCTTGCGGAAGGGTGATGATAGGCGGCGGGAACTTTCGGTATGTGAGAATCCGGCCCCTTCTCGTGATGCCGGCTGTCGTCCATGCAATAAAACCTTTCAAAAAACTCCAGTTCGCGGGCCAATTCTAGCACACCGGGCGGATTCATTGCAACGGCGCAGGGCGCGTGAGCGGTACTTTCGAAACTGGAGAAGCCCACCGAAGGCTCGCATTGACTACGCCTGCGGGTGTATGTATCATGGAGCCTCACCGCTCCCTGCGCGCCCAATGCCGCAGTGAAAAGCGGAAAGATGTA
>CBDUSG010000829.1:0-1533 GCA_965369575.1 uncultured bacterium
ACATAGCGAAACAGTTCAAGAAAACGTTCAAAGGCAGGATGGATATTTACAAGGATACCCCCGGCCACAGGCCGCGCAACAAACAGACAGAGGGTACCGTCTCCGTCAAGTGGGCCCAGGATTCCTGAGGACCAGGCCCGGAAAAAAAGCAATGGACGAGGGAAGAAGAAATCCGCCCTCCGGCAAGGGAGGCATGAATCGCGAGCGCGCCGAGGCCGCCTTCTGCGAGGAGCTGCTGAGCTGCTTCGTATGCCACAAAATCTATTTCACCCGGCGGCCGATAAGAGTGAGAACGGCCCGGCGGGAAAGGCGCCATGTGTGCATCGAGTGCAGCCAGACGTTGAAATGCTCGGTGTGCAACAGACCTGTAACTGCAAAGATCAGCGTCCTGGTCGAAAATTTGCAGGAACTCCCGAGCGGATTCCTCTGCCCGGTCTGCCGCGAGAGGGTATTTCTAGGCCTCAAGCCCCGGCCGAAAGGATTCCGCGGGCGTCTGAGGTCGGCCTTGAGTTCCGCCCTCGAATTTCTGCGCAGAATCGGGAATATCCGTTTCCGATCCGGCAAAGGAACCCGATAAGCTCCATCTCACCTGCTTGCATGCTTGAAAATCCCGTTTTATCGCCATGTTCCCTCCCCCCTCCCCCAACCGGTGTCGGACCTGATATAATGTCTCCAACGAATTCTTGCGCCGAAACAAGCGACGCGAATCAGTCGTTAACCGACGTCAGGAGCCGCAGATGACAATAGCAAGATATCTCGATCGGATGGCGTCGAAATATCCGGACAGGCCGGCAATTATCTTCGGGGACCGGCGCTGGACATACGCAGAGTACGAGAGCGCCGTAAATCGATTCGCTAACGCCTTCGCTTCGGCCGGCGTCGGACGCGGAGACCGCGTTGCGGTGTTCACCACGAACTGTCCGGAACATCTCTTTTCGCTGTTTGCGGCCGCGAAGCTGGGCGCGATCTATTGTCCGATAAACTGCCGCCTGAAGGGCGAAGAGCTTTCTCACATTCTGACCGACTGCGGCCCCTCGATCGTGCTCGTAGGCGAGAGGTACGCCGCGGCGGTGAAGGCCGTGACCGCGGGTATCGAATCCGCGAGACATACGCTGGTCATCGATGCCCAACCCGGCGAGCCGGGCGCCATTTGCGATTTCCAGCAGGATACGGACGACTCCCCCCGCCAAGCCGACGTGCCGGAGGAGGCGACGGCACTCCTGCTGTACACCAGCGGCACCACCGGCGCCGCCAAGGGCGTGATGCACTCGCACGCCAACATCATCCAGCGCATCGGGGCGCGCTCGACCGTCTTCGACGACGACTCGCAGGAAAAGGTCGGCCTGCTTGCGGTGCCCGTGTTCCACGTGACGGGCATGCAGGTGGTCATAAAGACGGTGGGCTCCGGCGGCACGCTCGCGATAATGCCGCAATTCGGCGTCGAGAAGTTCCTTCGAGCGATAGAGGCCGAGCGGGTGATGATGGCCGTCGTCGTGCCGACTATGCTCTCGCAGGTGATCGATTATCCGGACC
>CBDUSG010000830.1:0-1529 GCA_965369575.1 uncultured bacterium
AATGCCTCCCATTGACAGCAGATACCACAAGCTTATTCAAGATTACCATACTATAATACTATCCGCACAAGCTTATTCAAGATTAAATATTTGACCACATACTATTATTGTAATATTTCCATCGTCCCCCGCATGGGCTCGCGCATTCCACATCGCATTCTTGGCTTTTATGATCCGCTGAGTCTTCTTTTTTCCACTGTAATAAACGGAAATGTCCTCGTACGCCATGCCCAGATTGAAATACATACCATCCCGCCACTCTCCTCGTCCCTCGATGGTGCGTTCACTGACAAGAAATTCCAGCGCATCGATTTTCTTCTTGTAGTCGAACCAATTCTTGCCATCTTTGTTGTAATCATAATAATACGCGCGGTTTTGCCATCTTCTGACAGCGAAAAGCGCCACAAGTATACACAGAACCAAGATTATCCATGTGCTTTTTCTTTTCAAGAGTATCACAGGATCACCCCTAAAACCGGATCATCAGACGGCGCACACCTCGGGGTTTTTGTAAACCGTTGTGAAGGTCGTAAACGAAAACAACAGCAGCATCGGCAGCATCCCAATCCATGGACGAATATGTTCCCATGGCGAAGGCGGCGCATGGTTTGTTTCGTTCGAGATATCCATGGATTTTCACCCAAAGACGCACGAAGAGTGGGGCAGAGTCCGGCGCCGAAGCTACCAGGACTCTCCTTCAAAAACGATTTTTTTCACTACCATTGTACCATCGGGTGAGGAGCGAGTCAATTGACGGTCACTGCTCCTTATGTCACGCTTTGGTGCCTGGCACCAAAGCGTGACGTAAGCCCGTTTTGCGAGTGTCGCTGAGTGCATCCGAAAGCTCTTTTGGCGGGCAGAACCCCTTTTTTAGACTGCCTTTATGTTCCTCGCCAATAGTTATGTCACGCTTCGGTGCCTGGCACTAAAAGCGTGACGTAAGCATTAGGAACTCTCGTAGTCTCTTTGCATCAGCTCGACGGTTACGCCGTCGGGGTCGCGCATGTAGACGACGAGCGTGCCGCCGAGGTTGTAGGGCTTGCTGTTGAACACGATGCCCTGCGCCTTCAGCCTCTCGTACATCTCCGTCAGATCGTCCACTGCCAGCGCGACGTGTATGAGGCCGCCGTCGCATTGGCGAAAATCCGGCGGAAACGAGCTGGTCGCGGGCTTCTCATACTGGAACAACTCCAGTTCCTGGCCCTCGCAGACTTTCAGATGAACGATTCTGACTTTTGCATCCGGCGGCAGGCCCACGATCTCGCCGACGAGCGGCCCTTCAACCTCCACGTCTTCGCCCATCTCGAGGCCCAAAAGGTCGCGATAGAACTTGAGCGAGACCTCCATATCACGCACGCCGATGCCTGAGTGATGAATGCTCTTGATCATATGAATTTCCCCTTCCTGTGAAAAACGCGAGAATGCCCGAGGCCGGTTCCGCCTTATCGCGCAACGATCCCGGCAGGCGGCCGAGCGGCATAACGATTCATGATATCGGCGCGCGCCGCATTAGTCAATGAATTCCCGGG
>CBDUSG010000831.1:0-1523 GCA_965369575.1 uncultured bacterium
GGAACCAGGTGTCCCCCGTGTATGTACGACGGTGCTTCGCGGCACTACATCTTCTGCATCAAATCCAGAAATTCTTTATTGGTTTTTGTCTTGGAGAGCTTCTCTATCAAAAGCTGTGTGGCTTCAGAAACTTCGAGTGGGCTCAGGACCTTTATCAGCAGCCACACGCGCTGCAGCTCGTCGTCGGGAAGCAGCAGTTCCTCTTTGCGCGTCCGCGATTTCTGCACGTTGTATGCAGGGAAGACGCGCTTCTCCATCAGCTTACGCTCGAGATGCAGCTCCATATTTCCGGTGCCCTTGAACTCTTCGAAGATGACCTCATCCATACGGCTGCCCGTTTCCACGAGGGCCGTCGCAAGGATGGTGAGACTTCCTCCTTCCTCAATGTTGCGCGCCGCGCCGAAGAAACGCTTCGGGCGTTGAAGGGCATTGGAATCGATACCGCCTGAAAGCACCTTGCCGCTCGACGGGACGATAAGATTGAAGGCGCGCGCGAGGCGGGTCATGGAGTCGAGCAGAATCACGACGTCGCGTTTGTGCTCGACGAGCCGCTTGGCCTTCTCAAGAACCATCTCGGCGACTTGCACGTGCCGCTCCGGCGGCTCGTCGAAGGTCGACGCGATGACCTCGCCATTGACCGAGCGTTTCATCTCAGTGACTTCCTCCGGGCGCTCGTCGATGAGCAGGACGATGACCGTAATCTCCGGGTGGTTCGTACTGATGCTATTGGCAATCTTCTTCAGCGTAACAGTTTTTCCCGTGAACGGCGCGGCGACGATCAGGCCGCGCTGACCCTTACCGATGGGCGTTACGATGTCCATCACGCGCATGGCGATCTCTTTTTGGGTCGTCTCAAGACGTATGCGCTCGTCCGGATGAAGCGGCGTAAGGTTGTCGAAAAGGATGCGCTCACGCGCTACCGCGGGGGTTTCGAAGTTTACAGCCTCGACCTTGAGCAGCGCGAAATAGCGTTCGCCTTCTTTCGGCGGGCGCACATGGCCTTGGATCGTATCGCCCGTCCGTAAGGCAAATTTCCGGATCTGCGACGGCGACACGTAGATATCGTCGGGACCCGGCATATAGGAGTAGTCGCCGGAGCGCAGGAAACCGAAGCCGTCAGGCAGAATCTCAAGTGTTCCTTCGCCATAGATGGAGCCGGCCTGCTCGATGCTCTGCTGAAGGACCCAGAAGATCAGGTCTTGCTTCTTCAGCCCGATGTATTCCTCACCCAAACCCTGAGCCATTTCTGTGAGCTCGGTCATGGTCATGGTTTTGAGGTCGGTAATCGAGATTTCCGGGCCGCCCCGTTCTTCGTATTCCTCCTCGGCGACATCGAGCACGGGGAGGCCGCTTCCGGGTCGGTTCGCCCGTTGCTTAGGCTGCCCTTGGCGTTGCTGGCCGCCCCTCTTCTGGCCCCCGTTGCTGCTCTTACCTCGTTGCTTCGCGCCGGTACCGGACCGCTTTACATTGCGGTTCCGCTGCCTGTTGACCGTTCGTTCAGCACTACTTCGTTCAGGCATGAA
>CBDUSG010000832.1:0-1521 GCA_965369575.1 uncultured bacterium
ATCGCTCGTGAACATCCTCTGGATGACGCGGAGTGTCTTATGCGCCATTGGGCGGAACTTGTCGAGAAGGAACAGGCGTCGCGAATCAAGAGACCTCGATTCTCTGTTGAACTTGAGCGGTTCCGCGAAGACCTCGCGCGCTTCGAGAGCGAATGCGTCGAAGCCACGGACGGGCGTGAGCGAATGCGGGTCGAGATGCTCGAGCTTCTACGGGACATTCAAGCCAGCGCCTCGACGGAGGAGATCGGACAGCATATCGTGAAAATGCGGGCCCTGAAAGCGACAGGCACGCGCAAGAAGAATTGGTCTTCGGATGGAGTCTTCGATGAACTGTCCGCTACACAGACCCATCTCAAGGAGTTCCTTTTGGATTACAAGCCCGTCCAGCTCGATCCGGAAATCGAGGCCACAGCGGCGCGACTCGCCGGCGACCTGTTCACCGTATATTCCCAGGTCGAGCGATCTTTTGGAGAGGCCAAAACACGCCGGGCCAGCCTGGATTTCTCAGATCTGTTGCGTCAGACGGTGCGGATGCTCGGGGAGGACGATGCGCTTCGCGCGTGGACGGCCTCGGGCATTAAATATCTGCTTGTGGACGAGTTCCAGGATACGAACGCGGGGCAGCTCGCGCTCGCGGAAGGCCTGATGGCGCTTGCGGACCGGGCGGGGGCGGAGCTGTTCGTTGTGGGTGATGCGAAGCAGTCCATCTACAAGTTTCGCGGGGCGGAGGTCGAGGTATTCGATAAAGCGCGCACTCTGGCGGAGGAGACCCTTTCGCTGGACGTGAATTACCGGTCGCTTCCCGATGTTATGGGGTTTGTCAATGATTTTTTTCAGAAGTCGCGTGCGCTGGAGGACGTGGAGCCCGACTATAAGGGCATGCAGACGGACAGAGATGCGGCGAATGAGCCGCGGGTGGAATTTCTGATTCCGGAGGAAGCAGAGGACGCGAACAGCGATGCGCTCCGGGGTATGGAAGCGGAATTGATCGCCAACCGTATCGCAGAGCTTTGCAGGCCGGGGGGCGCTTTTGTATTCGATCCCGACCTCGAGATTGCGCGGCCCGCGGAGTTCGGCGACGTCGCCGTGCTTTTTCGGCGCAGCACGCACATTCAGACGTACGCCCAGGCCTTCACGAAGCTCGGCATTCATTGCCACATTGTCGAGGGGGCGGGCTTCTATAAAAAACAGGAGATCGCCGATTTTCGCAACCTCTTACAATCCATCCTCGATCCCTGGGACGAGGCGGCGCTGGCCGGTTTTCTCCGCAGTCCCATTGCCGCGCTCAAGGACGAGACCCTGATGGAGCTGTGCCTGGATATGGGATTGTCTCAGGCCTTCACTTCAACACTGGCCGTGGCCGATGAGGAAGAGAATATTCGCCTGAATGAGGCACGCGACCTCGTTCGCGATCTTCGTGATCGTCTCGAGATGCCCCTACCCGCGTTCCTGCGCCATGCGCTGATCGAAACGAGCTACGAAGCGATGTTGCTCTCCGAAGTCCACGGCGTGCAGAAGGCG
>CBDUSG010000833.1:0-1516 GCA_965369575.1 uncultured bacterium
AACCTTCGACTGTAATAGAGGCAAAAATGGTGCCAGAAATTGCAAAAGCTCGCCAAACGCGTATTACCTTATAGATTAAGGAATCAGGGGGCGCCGCGCGAGCCGGCACGCATGTGATCTGGCGGCCGAATCACGACATCGTAATTTTTGAGTTACAAAATTGAAATAGAACGGGAAGAATGTTTCATGTTGCAAACACGATGAAACATATCGAGGCGCGGAAAAAGGACGGATAGGGCTGAATTCGGGCAAATTTTGGGCGATTCAAGGCTCGCGTGGAGCCGATACGTGGCTTTTTATGTAGCGGATGGCATCTCCCGAGGCGTTCGAGGGATTTTTCTTTTCCGACGAGTTCGACCGTCTCGAAAAAACCGGGGCCGACGGTTTTGCCGGTGAGGGCGATGCGGGCGGGATGCACCAGCTCGGCCAGCTTGACGCCTTCTCGCTCGATATATTCGCGGCAGTGGGTCTCGATCGTCTGCTCATCGAATGGGTCGGACTCCTCGAGGATTCCGGCGAGGTCGGCCATTATCTGCTTCACTCCCGGTTTCGACCAGCGTTTTTTCACGCCCTTTTCGTCGTAGCCGTCGATCTCGCGAAAAAGATAGTCCGAATACGGGACGATGTCGGTCAGCAGGCGCAGCCGTTCTTTCGTCGCGTGCGCGAGCCTACAGAGCCATTCCCGGCGCGACTCGGGCTCGGATTCGGCCATCAGGCCCGCCTTCACAAGTTGGGGCGCGATCCTGTCGGCGAGTTCCTCGTCGCTGAGCGAGCGGATGTACCGTCCGTTCATCCACTGCAATTTTTCGGGGCTGAAGGCCGCGGCCGCCCTCGCGACGCCGGTTAATTCGAAGTCGCGCACCATCTCGGTCCAGTCCATGATCTCGCGATCGTCTTTGGGCGACCATCCGGGATCGCCCCTACAAAATCCCCCTGACCCCCTTTGCAAAAGGGGGAACAAATGCAGGTTCATCTGCGTATATCTGCGTTAATCTGTCGTTCCAGAGATTGTTTTTCCCTCTTTCATCCACAGATTTTTGCAGATTCTTGTTTGTTCGTCTTTCTCTGTGTCCTCTGCGCCCTCTGCGGTTTAGAGAATCTCTTCTTTCCCCGTGTTCCCCTTGCCCTCCCGATTGACTCACGAGGTATGCTCGCTAGAGCAAAAGAGATGTAATATTTGTGGTAGAATATGATTTGGCGGATGATCTTGCCAGTCAACTGGTCCAGGAAGTATATTGGGAACTGCTTTGGCGGGTCTGGTCAGGTTTGTTGACAAAACCGTAAAACCACATGCTGCCGCATGGTATCGAATAACCCAAAAAATCTTGATTCTTCCAACCTTCCGAGTTTAGGGAGGACGAACAGGAAAGGGCACATAAATGACCGACGAAAAAAGCGGAGCCGGGATTGATTTTATCCGGGCCATCATCAACAAGGACAATGAGACCGGCAAGTACGGCGGCAAGGTGGTGACGCGCTTTCCGCCCGAGCCTAACGGTTACCTGCATATCGGCCA
>CBDUSG010000834.1:0-1507 GCA_965369575.1 uncultured bacterium
GGTGATCGACGTTCGGATAAAGAGGGCCGATCTACCCGGAGAAAATTTCAAGGCCGTATTCAGCCGGATGATGGAAGAGCGCAAGCGAATCTCAAAAAGATACCGTTCCGAGGGCGAGGAGGCGGCCGCCAAGATACGGGCCGAAACCGACAGGGACATGAAAATAATCCTTGCCGACGCGTACAAAGAGGCCGAGACCATCAAGGGCAGGGGCGACGGCCGGGCGGCGGCGATCTATGCCGAGGCCTACAGCGCTCACCAGGATTTCTACAAATTCGTACAATCTCTCGAGACGATAGAGAAGTCGGTCGGTCCGCAAGACCAGCTCATAATGAGCACCTCGGGCGGCGTCTACCAATATCTCAAATAAAAGCCCCGACCGTCAGCTCCGTCCATTTCATCTCTCTACCGGAACAAATCGATTGCGATTCGCTTCGAGCGACGGAAATATATTACGGAGCCGAATTGCCGGGCCGAAAGGTGCTGGTGCAAAAGACAAATGACCCCACGCTTACGGCGCAAGGCCATTTGTCACTCAAGTAGTGCGTGCGGAGGAATTCCGCAGCATGCGTCCCGCGTGCAGCCTCAGCCATTATGTCTGTCGGCTCGCACTCTCCTCACTCGAATTCTTTAAGTCAAGGAAATCCACGTTGTCCGAACGCAGCAACGCGAGGTTGATCTCCTCCATCCCCGCTTCAATCAATTCTTTCCTTGCCGTATCAATAGACTTCGATCTCCAGATTCCTTCGCAGGATTGCCCGTCTTTCAAGGCGATATAGTAAAACCTTTTCACTCGTTTAACCACCTCCAGATTTCCTGTCGGAAATATTTATCTGACTACAAATTCCGAAAGCAATTATATTGGCAATTATAGTGCCAAGCGACTGCTCTCACATAACATCTGTAGTATCAGCGTGTTAGACAATAGGCCGATATCTCGGGATTGGGCAGTGTCTCACATTCATGCCGCGTTCTGGGAAGGCGTGTCTCGTTTGGATGCACGGGGAGAAAAAAGAAGCGACCGCAAGGATAGGCGAATTCAGCGGCTGCTGTTTCGCAAGATAGAGCCGAACGAAGATGAGAGGTCGAGCTTCAGCTCCGGCTCATCCAGAGTGCCCGACAGGTTGAAGTGCACTTCTGCGCCCGTATCCACGAGCGCCTCCAGAACATATTCGGCTCCCATATCGGAGAGTGACTCGTCCGTGACCACGGGCTGTTCCTTGAAGATTATGTGAAACGAGCAGTCGAGTGAACTCTTTTCGGGCGGATCGGAAAGCTGAATCGTCCCTTTTCCGGACAGGTCGTAGGCTAAACCGTGTATTTCGAGTTTCTTGATATCCACCGTGCCGTCCTTCGCGGAGAGGCGGGTGGTGAATTCAACGTCTGAATTCTGGGGCAAAATCATACCTTCAATTTCGATGTTCGGCACAAAGATTTCACGCCCCATTGCGAGCGCCTCACCGTTGAGGTTCGCCAGGTTGTCATCAATAAGCTCACCCTCGAGGTC